>DASVSE010000550.1:0-1855 GCA_036388235.1 Rubricoccaceae bacterium
GCATCGAGCGAGATCAGCGAGCGCGCCGCGTCGTCCTCGGCGCGCGTCGGCCGGACCATCATGGTGCGGCTGACGTCGCGCGAGCGGACCGTCCCGCTTGCCTCGGTCACCGTCTGGACGTACTCGCCAGCGGAGGGGTCGTACTCAAGAACCGTCCGCAGCGTCACCTGCGAGCCGTCGTTGTCCTTGATCGTGTCGGTAATGTCTGAGAGGACGCGTGGCGCCGTGCGGCTGAGGCCGACGGCGGTCTGTGCGGACGCCGGAGCGAGCGCCGCGACGCCGAAGGCGACGAGGCCGAGCGCACCTGCGAGAGCGGAACGAGGCATGGGGCCGGGATGAAGTGGAGGGCACGTCCAACCTACGACGAAACCGCCGCTTCACCGCCTGCACGCGTCCTCCATATTGCGCCGCCGAGCCGTTTAGCAGCCGACCCCGAGCGACACGAGAAGCGTGGGCAACGCCAGCCACAGCAACCCCTTGATCAGGAAAAACATGAACCCGGCCACGCCGAACCGCTTGAGCCACGCCCGGCCGCGGGGAGCCGTCGGGTGGGCGTCAGGGGGCTGTGGGGCATCCATAGGGGACATGGCGGGCGTGTGGTTCGGACGGAGTGCTTGAGGGGGAGTTCCATGCTCCGACCCGTGCAGTCGGCCCACGGCGTGATGTGTCTCGCGCGGCCGGGGCGGCGGTCCGGGCAGGCCACGCTGTATCTTGGAACGGCCCGCGTGCGCCGACGCGCGAGCTGCCTCCGCCGTCCCTTCCGACCTCCTCCCATGGCGTCCGAGAACTCTCCAGACCTGCCCGCCGACGACCGCCGCCCGTCGCCCTCCGACGCTGGCCGCTACACGACGCGGACGTTCCTCTCGCCCGAGACCGATGCCCCCGCGGGCGACGGGGCGACCGCCCCGTCGGAAGCGCTTGCAGACGCAGCGCCCACCGAGTCGGCCGCCGCACTCGACGCGGGGCAGCTCCGCGCCGCGCTCGAAGCGGACGCGCCAACCGCCACCGATGAGGCCCCGGCCGCCGAGGCCGACGGAGCCCCCGATGCTTTGGCGGGCTCGGAGGGAGCGACCCCTGCTGAGGGGCTCTCTTCCGAGGCGGCCCCGGTTGGCGAGGAACTGGTCGATGCCGAGACGTCCATCGAGGACGACGAGGACATCACCGAGGACATCGACGCCGCGTTCGAGGAAGAGGTCGACCCGGGCAAGGCCGACGTGCCCGCCCCGACCGGCTTCGAGGGGGACCTCGAGGTGACGCCGCTGACGATTGAGGACGTCGGGGCCGAGACGCTCATGGCGTGCCTGCGTACGATGATGACCTCGCGCCGCCTCGACGAGAAGATGCTGACGCTGCTCAAGCAGGGCAAAGGCTACTTCCACATCGGCTCGTCGGGCCACGAGGCAACGCAGACGGCCCTCGGCCGCGCGTTCGTCGGCGGTCACGACGCGTTCTGCTTCTACTACCGCGACCTCTCGACGGCGCTGTCGGTTGGGATGACCGTCGAGGAGATTCTGCGGGCACACTTTGGCAAGGCCGCCGACCCGAACGGCGGCGGGCGTCAGATGCCCGAGCACTTCGGCCACCGCGAGCTGAACATCCTCAGCACGTCGTCCTCGGTCGGCGCGCAGTACCTGCCGGCCGTCGGGTTCGCGCTCGCGCACCGCCGCGACGCAGCGGCGGCCGAAAAGGCTGGCGAGCCTGCGCTCGACACGCCCAAGGCGGTCTACGTCTCGGGCGGCGAGGGCTCGACAAGCCAGGGCGCCTTCCACGAGGGCCTCAACTGGGCCGCCCGCGAGTCGCTCCCCGTCATTTTCCACATCCAGGACAACGGCTACGCGATCTCCGTGCCGGTCCG
>DASVSE010000551.1:0-2122 GCA_036388235.1 Rubricoccaceae bacterium
CACGCCACCGGCCTCTCTCAGTCCTGATAACCGGGCACCGGAGAATCTCGCCCCATCCGAGGCCGAGGTACTCTCCATGTCGGCGACACCGACCGTGCAGCGGCCCACGGGCGACGCCGGTGCGCCGGCCGTCCTGACGCCCCGCGAGCGCCTCGAACTCGAAGGCTTTGAGGACCGCCTCCGCGAGGCCGTCGCCAGCCAGGTCGCCATCCGCCACCGCGCCGACGGCGCGGGCAAGATCGAGATCGCCTACTACTCCACGGCCGACCTCGAGCGCGTGATGGACCGGCTGCTCGGGCCGTGACGAGGGCGCTCCGTGGCGCGCTCGCCGGGCTCGCCTTGCTTGCCGGTGCACTCGGTGCCCACGCGCAACCTGCAGCGCCCGACACGCTCGGGGCGGCGGCCGACTCGGCACAGGCGCCGGCCCGGGCGCTCCGCCGGTCGCTTCTGCTGCCCGGGTGGGGGCAGGCGACGAATGGGCAGCGCGCCAAGGTGCCCGTGATCGCGGCAGCGCTTGCGGGGACGGCTGCCGTGTTCGTGTTCCAGCAGAGGCGCTATGTCCGCTACCGCCGCTCCGCACTCGTTGCGGGCTGCCGCGAATCACCAGACCGGGAGCCGTGCACGGACATTTCCGTCGCGGCGACCGAGGCGTGGGAAGCGACCGGCCAGCCGACGTTTGCGCAGGCCTCGACGGTCCGCAACCAGGCGCGCGGCCGGCGTGACCTCTCCGTCCTGGGAATCGGTGTCGTCTACGCGCTTCAAGCACTCGATGCGTACGTCGCCGCCCAGCTGCTGGAGTTCGACGTGAGTGAGGACGTGGCCGTCCGCGTCGTCCCTGGCGGCGTCGCCCTCGGCGTCCGCCTCTAACCCGGATGGTGGCGGCGGACGCACCCCGGCCCGGGTTCGCCCTAGAATCCGCACAGCGGCACCCGAGGTCAGACACGCCCGATCCGCAACGCCCGTTGTCCACCGTCGTCTACGCACTCTGCGGCACCGGCCGCGGCCACACGTCCCGCGCCGTTGCCGTTGCTGATACGCTCCGTACGCGCGGTCACCGCGTCCTCTTTGCTGCGGGCGAGCCTGCTGCGGCGAATCTCCCCGGCCCGGTCTACGCCATCCCGGCACTGCGGCAGATCGTCCGCGCCAACGGCGTGCGCCTCGCCGCGACGGCCCGCGCAAACTGGCCGGCCGCACGCTACAGCCTCGACACCATCGCCGCGGCATCCGACTGGCTCCTCGACGTCGAGGCTGACGTCGTCGTCGCCGACCACGAGCCGTTCGTCGGGCGGGCGGCCCGGCGCATCGGCCTACCGTTAGTAGCGCTGAGCCGGCAGCTGCTCCTCGCCCACACCCGTCTCGACGTGCCCTGGCGCGACGCAGTCTCGGCCTGGGGGACGGCGCGCGGGATCGCCTTTCTCGCCCCACCCGGCGCTGTCGAGACGGTCATCCCGACCTTCTTCAGTCCGACACTGCGGCCCGGAAGCCGCGCCCGCCTCGTCCCGCCGACCCTCTGCGACGACGTGCTCGCGCAAACGGTCACTCCGGGCGAACGTGTGCTCGTCTACGTCAACGAAGGCGACGGGATGGAGGCGCTTCTCGCCCAGCTCGGCCGCGTCGACGCCCCGTTCGACGCGTTTGGACTGAAAGACGGCACGGCTGCGCCGCCGAACGTCCGGCTCCATGCACCGGACCGGTCCGCGTTTCTGGAACGTCTCGCCGCATCCCGCGCGGTCGTTGCGACGGCCGGCTTCACCTTGCTCTCCGAGGCGCTCCACCTCGGCAAGCCGGTGCTGGCCCTCCCCAACCGCGGCTTTTTCGAGCAGGCCGCCAACGCTCGCGCCCTCGTGGCCGCCGGGCGCGGCGAGGCGGTCTTCGGGCGCGCTGCCCGTGCCTCCGACGTGTCGGGCTTCCTCTCCCGGGCAGCGACGTACACGCGTACTCCCGAGACGCGCGAGCGTGGGCAGGCGGGCCGCGAGGCCGCAGCCGACGCCGTCGAGGATGTGCTCCGGCGCACCCGAGGCGGCTCCGGCGCGCGTCCCGGCCTCCGGCTATCTTGGGACCCTTTCCAGGTCACCTCTGCTCCATGACGCCGTCCGATACCACGCGGCCCGCGGCCCGGGCC
>DASVSE010000552.1:0-4376 GCA_036388235.1 Rubricoccaceae bacterium
CCGCGTTGCCGAAGCGGCCGCCCGCGCCGCGGCCGACTTTATCCGCGAGCACGCCGGACAGATCTCCGAGCGCGACGTGCGCTCCAAGACCGTCCACGACCTCGTCACCTTCGTCGACGAGGGCGCGCAGCGCATCGTGCTCGACCACCTCACGGCCGCCTTCCCCGCCGACGCCATTGTGGCCGAAGAGGGCATCCACGCATCGGATGTGCCCCGCACGGGCCGCGTCTGGATTGTCGATCCGCTCGACGGGACGACCAACTTCACGCGCGGCGTGCCGCCCTACGCCGTCTCGGTCGGCCTCCACATCGACGCTGTCGGGACCGTCGGCGTCGTCCTCGACGTGTCGTCGGGCGAGTTGTTTGGGGCCACGCGCGGCGAGGGCCTGACCGTCTCGGGCGTGCCCGCGTGCGTGAGCGAGACGGACACGCTGGACGCCGCCCTCCTCGCGACCGGCTTCCCCTTCCGCGACTACGGCTACGTCGAGGGCTACCTCCAGACGTTCGAGCGCGCGATCCGCGCGACGCGGGGCGTCCGCCGCCACGGCGCCGCGGCCGTCGACCTCGCTTGGACCGCCGCGGGCCGCTTCGACGGCTACCTCGAAGCGGGGATCGCCCCGTGGGACGTTGCGGCCGGCATCGTGCTCGTCGAGGCCGCCGGCGGGCGAGTGACGGGATTGTGGGACGGCGCGGATCCAGTCCGATCGGGCGGCATCGTCGCCTCGAACGGCCGGCTGCACAATGCCATCGCGCGCCTCGGCGACCCCCTCGCCGACGCCTTCCGCCAGTCGTCGGGCGCGTGATCGCAAGGCGCGTTTAAGCCGCACCCTCAGTCGGCCGATACGCCGCCCACCCCGCCCCCGCACTCGTGTCCGACTCTGCCGATCTGCTCCCGCTCGTCCTCGTCGCCGACGACTACCCCGAGAACCGGCAGCTGTTCACGCTCTACCTCCGCAAGACGTACCGCGTGCTCGCGGCCGCCTCGGGCGAGGAGGTCCTGGCAATGCTCGCCGCCGCCGACCCCGGCGACCCGGTCCGCGCGGCCCTGCTGGACCTCAACTACCAGGGCGGCCTCACCGGCTTCGACGTGCTGACGGCCATCCGGGCCGACGCCCGCTGGTCCGCGCTTCCGACGGTCGCGCTCACGGCGCACGCCTCGCCCGAGGACCGCCGCCGCTGCCTCGCCGCCGGCTTCGACGACTACCTCTCGAAGCCCGTCCTGCGCGGCCCGATGCTCGAAACGGTCGCCGGCCTCATCGCCGCACACGCGTAGGGCCCCGCCCGCCGGGACCCGTAGCTTGGCAGTCTCCCCAACCCGACTGCCCGATGCACGACACGTCTGCCGGAACCGGCCTCCTCGCCGGGAAGACCGGCGTCATCTCCGGCGCCCTCGATCCCAACTCGATCGCGTGGGCGCTCGCCCTCGCCGCGCACCGCGACGGCGCCCGCTTCGTGCTTACCAACGCGCCCGTCGCGAGCCGCTTCGGCCAGCTCGACGCCCTCGCCGAGCTCACCGGCGGCAGCCCCATCGTCTACGCCGACGCGACGAAGGACGATGAGCTCGACGCGCTGATGTCCGGTGCCGTCGAGCATTTCGGTGGGCCGCTCGACTTTGTCGTCCACTCCATCGGGATGGGCCTCAACGTCCGCAAGAACCGGCCGTACGAGGACCTTAAGTACGAGTGGTACCTCAAGACGCTCGACATCTCGGCCGTCTCACTGCACCGGATGGTGCGGGCCGCGCTCGCTCAGAACGCGATCAAGGACGGCGGCTCGGTCCTCGCGATGAGCTACATCGGGGCGGCCCGGACGTTCTCGGAGTACTCCGAGATGGGCGACGCCAAGGCGCTCCTGGAGTCGATCGTCCGCTCGTTCGGCTACCGCCTCGGCCGCCAGGGGATCCGCATCAACGCCGTCTCGCAGAGCCCGACCAAAACGACGGCCGGCGGCGGCATCGACGGCTTCGACGCGATGTTCGACTTTGCCCAGAAAATCGCCCCGCTCGGCAACGCCGACGCGGCCTCGTGCGCGGACTACTGCGTGACGCTGCTCTCGGACTATGCCCGCATGGTGACGATGCAGACGCTCTACCACGACGGTGGCTTCTCGGCGATGGGCGTCTCGGACGCCATCGTGGAGCAGCTCTCGGGCTTGGAGATCAAGCCCGGCGCGGGCGCCGAGGAGTCGCTTCCGTGACCGGCCTCTTCGGCCTTCCGGCCGACGGACTCCGCGCGGCTGTCCTCGTCGCCCTCGCCGCATTTTTCGCGTTCACGGGCGTGATGCACTTTGTGCGGCCGCACCTGTTTACGGCCATCGTGCCGGCAGGTCTGCCCGCCCCGAGCGCGCTCGTCGCGATCAGCGGCGCCGCCGAGATCCTCGGGGCGGTCGGCCTGCTCGTCCCCGCCGCGCGCGTTGCGGCGGCGTGGGGCCTGCTCGCGCTTCTCGTCGCCGTCTTCCCGGCCAACGTGGTCATGGCGCGCCACGCGGAGCGCTTTCACCGCATCGCGCCGCCGTGGGCGCTGTGGGCGCGGCTGCCGCTGCAGCCGGTCCTGATGGCGACGGTCGCGTGGGCGGCGGGGCTTCTCGGATGACGCGTGCGCTCGTGCTCGTCGCGGTGTGCGTCGCGCTCGCCGGGTGCCGTGCCGCCTCGGATCCGGTCTCGGCCCCGCCACCACAGCCCGGCGTGGACGTGGTCTCGGCCGACGTGCGCCTTCGCGTCGACCCCGAGGCGCTGGCGGTCCGCGCCCGCTCGCGGCTGCGGATTGCTCACCCGCGCGCGCTCCGCGCGCTCCGCCTCGGCCTCGATGACGCGCTTACGGTCGCGGCCGTCCGCCTCGACGGCCGCGCCGCTGCGTTCACGCGCGAGGGCGACGCGCTCGTCGTGCCGCTTCCGGGAACGGAGCGCGCGTCCACGGTCGAGATCGACTACTCGGGCACGCCGGCGGCCGGCCTCTACGCGGCCGAGGCGGCAGGGCAGCGGGTCGTGTTCACGGACGGCTGGCCAGACCGAACGGCCGGCTGGCTTCCCGCTGTCCATCACCCCTCCGATCCGTTCGCGCTGCGGCTCGCCGTGAGCGTGCCGGAGGTCTACGACGTCGTCCTCAGCGGCGAGCCGCGCGGCGAAACGGTCGACGCGGGCGTCCGGACGGTCCGCTCGCAACTGCCTGCCGGCGCGCCGAGCTACACGGCCGCCTTTGCCATCGGCCACTTCGAGACGGTCGAGGACACGACCGGCTCTGTCCCGGTCCGCCACTACGTGCTGCCGCTCGACGCTGCGGTCGCGCCCGACCTGCGGCGCGTCTCGGCCGCGCTCGACACGCTCGCCGCGATGCTCGGGCCGTACCCGTTCGCGACGTTCGCGACCGTCGAGGTGCCCATCGCATACGCCGGGATGGAGAACGCCGCGGCGCCGTTTCTGCAGGCCGCGCTCTACCGCGAGACGGCCACGGGCCGCACGCCCGTCGAGGAGGTCGCGATCCACGAACTCGTCCACCAGTGGTGGGGCAACCGCGTCCCGCCGGCCGAGTGGCGCGACCTGTGGCTCGCCGAGGGCCCGGCGACGTACCTCACCGCCGAGACGCTCGGCCGCCTCGACGGCCCCGACGCGCGGATGCGCCACCTCGCGCGCATCGTCCGCGAGACGCCGCTCGACATCGCCCGAACGCGCCTCGTCCCCGAGCGCCTCGCGCAGCCCGAGGACGTGCTCTCGCTCGCGGTCTACAACAAGGGCGCTGCCCTGATGCACGTGCTCCGCCTCACCGTCGGCGAGCGTGCGTTCTGGGGGGCCCTGCGCGCCATTCAGGCCGAGGCCCGGCCTGTCTCGACGGCCGGATTCCGCGCGGCCTTCGAGCGCGCGTCGAGCCGAAGCCTCGCGGCCGTGTTTGACTACTGGGCCTCCGGAACGCAGGTCCCGCGCTTGGAGACGCGCTGGGATGACGGCGTCCTGTCGTGGTCGCTCTCGGGCGACGGCGGGACGCTCACGGGCCTGCCCGTGGAGGTGCTCGTGCGGCAGGGCGAGACCGAGCGCCTCGTCCGCGTCTCGGCCGGGCGTGTCCGCCTGCCCGGGAGTGCCCAGCCCGACGTCTGGCCCGTCGGCGTCCTCCTCGACATCCGCTGACCCGACATCTGCCGCCTCATCCTCAGTTCTGTGATCCGACGCTTTCTCGCCGATCCGAACGGCGCAGGAGAGTGACCGGTGATAGGATGCGAATGACGGCTGAGGACCCTCCCATCAGGACGGGGGTTACGGGGGCTTCCCACCGTCCCGGAGCCAACATGTTCGAGAGCCTGAAACGGCAATGGCATGACCTCAAAGAGGCTCGGCCCGGCCACCGGTTCCAGGACCAGTACGAGCAGAAGCAGAAAGCTGGGCGCAGC
>DASVSE010000553.1:0-3461 GCA_036388235.1 Rubricoccaceae bacterium
CTCGTCGGCGGGGACGCCGAACATGAGCGGGACCGACGGGCCGTAGATGTCGGCGTCGAGCAGGCCCACGCGGAGGCCGCGCGCGGCAAGTGCGACGGCGAGGTTGGACGAGACGGTGCTCTTGCCGACGCCGCCCTTGCCGGACGCCACGGCGACGATGTGGGTGACGGCGGAGACGCCGCCGGACGCGTCGGGACTCGGACTGGACATGTCGGTCAGGGGATGAGCGCCTCGGCAGCCGCGAGGGCGAGGCCGTGGCGGAGGCCGCCGCGGGCGGTGACGTAGGCGTCGGCGCCGAGAGACGAGAGCGTGGTGCCGAGCACGAGGACGGCCGCGGCGACGACGTCCTCGCGGCCGGCGAGGCGGATCGGGTCGAGCACGAGCGTCTCGGCAGGGGTGAGCGCGGCAAGGCGCCCTTCCCAGTCGGCCACGACGCTCAGAGGAACGCGCGGGATTCCCGTGTCGGGGTCCAGTCCTGCGAGGCGTGCGAGAAGACGCGCGATGCTGCCCGTCGCGACGACGGGCGCGCCCCTAGCGAGGGCGTCAGCGACGGCCGTCCGGAGACCTGCTGGGGCGGCCTCGACCGCCGCGCGCACGTCGGCCCGGGCGGCCTCGACGGATGGCGCATCGACGGGACGCGTGCCGAAGCGGCGCTCCGTCAGGCGGACCGAGCCGACGTCGAGGCTCGTCCGGGCGGTGACGCCGCCGGCGGCCGTCCCCAGGGCGATCTCGGTCGAGCCGCCGCCGACGTCGACGACAACGACGGACCCGGCCGGCGCGTCGGGCCATGCCGCGACGGCACCGCGGAAGCTCAGCGCGGCCTCGTCGGCACCCGAGAGGACGCGGTAGTCGAGGCCGAGCTCCGCACGGACGCGTGCGGCGAGGTCCCCGACGTTGGCGGCGTCGCGCGAGGCGCTCGTCGCGCCGATGACGATCTGCTCCGCTCCCAAGCGGACCGCCGTCTCCTGCGCGGCCGCGAGGCACACGACGGCCCGCTCCATGGCCTCGGGTGCGAGGCGGCGCTCCGCGTCGACGCCCTGCCCTAAGCGCGCAAAGCGCTCCTCGTCGGAGACGATCGCTAGGCGCCCGTCCACCACGTCGGCGATGAGGCTCTGGACCGTGTTGGTGCCGATGTCGATGGCGCAGATGCGCATGGGGCTGAGAATCGGTGGGATGCGAGGGCGAGCGTGTTACGCCGCCCGGAAGGCGGCGGCCCACCACTCGTTTTCGGTCGCCTCGGCCGCGAGCGCCAGACCGGCTGCAGCCGTTGCGGCGAGCATCGTCTCGCGCTCGGTTTGGAGGATGCCCGCGAGAATCAGCGTTCCCCCGGGGGTGAGGCGCGCGGCAAGGTCGGGCATCATCGGGACGAGGATCGAGCGCAG
The DNA here is from genome assembly GCA_036388235.1 of Rubricoccaceae bacterium. Classification (GTDB taxonomy): domain Bacteria; phylum Bacteroidota; class Rhodothermia; order Rhodothermales; family Rubricoccaceae; genus DASVSE01. The sequence goes on from DASVSE010000553.1 coordinate 1,383, forward strand.
GATGTTCGCCAGAACAAGGTCGAAGCCGGTCTCGGGGATTTCCTCGATGCTGCCGAGGCGGTTCTCGAAGCGGTCCGCGACGCCGTTCAGCGCCGCGTTCTCGCACGCGTTCTCGACGCTCCACGGGTCGATATCGACGCCGATCGCGGACGCGGCGCCGGTCTTGAGGGCCGCGAGCGCGAGTACGCCCGTCCCCGCCCCGACGTCTAGAACGCGGCCGCCCGCGGGCACGCGTGGCGCAAGCAGGCCGAGCGCGAGGCGCGTGCTCTCGTGGTAGCCCGTCCCGAAGGCCATCTTGGGATCGACGCGCAAGACCGTGAGCGCGGCGAGGTCGTCGGGCAGGTCGGCCCACGTCGGGGCAATCACGAACGGCCCGACGCGCGTCGGCTGGATGGTGGCCTCCCAGGCGGCGTTCCAGTTCTGGTCGGGCACGGTCGTCTCGTCGGCCGTGTGGACGCCGACGGATTCGAGGGCGCCGGCGAGGGCCGCGCGGTCGACGGTCCCGACGGGCGCGTAGGCGGCGACGCCATCGGGCGATTCCTCGAACGCCTCGAAGCCGGCGAGGGCGAGGCGGGCGACGAGCGTCTCGCGGAGATCGGGGAGGACGGAGACGGCGAGGCGGAGTGTGTCGGGCACAGAACGGAGGGAAACGGAAGGGCTATTCGTCGAGGCGCTCGACGCGGAGGCCCCACTCGGCGTCGTCGTCGGGTGCGGGGCCGTCGAAGGCGCCGTAGGCGTGGCGGTCGTCGGTGACGTAGTGGGCCGTGTAGCGGCCCGGGGCGAGCGTGAGGATGCCGTCGAAGCGGCGGTTTTTGGGCTGCCCGCCGGCCGGGACCGAGTTGGCGCGCGTGAGCTCCCAGACGCGCTCGCCCTGCGCGTTCTCGATCCAGCCCGTGTCCAGGGCCTCGCTCGGGAGCAGCTCGCCCGCAGCCACGATGCGGATGCGGGACGCGGCGTCGAGCGTGAAGGCCCGCTCCAGGCGGGCGTCGTTGCCGACCCGCTCGAAGGCGAGAATCTCCTCGCTAGGGGTCGCCTCGACGGTCGGCCGGCTGTTCGGGCCTTCGTCCGTGCCGCCCTCGTCCTCATCGCCCTCGTCAGAGTCGTCTGTCGTCGTCGGCGCGAGGCGCTGGACGGTCGCCGCATCGAAGCCGGGGTCAAGCGCGACGACCGACGCGCCCCAGAAGCGTGCATCGTCGGGTGCGTCGCCGGACGAGTAGCTGTCACCGCAGTCGTGCGAGGTGTCCGTGCGGTAGCGGAGCGTGTAGGCGCCCGGGGCGAGCAGGAGCGTCGTCGCCGACCGGCGGTTGCGGTCGAGCCCGCCGGCGTGCTCGGACTCGCTGCGGTCCATCGTCCAGACAGGCTCAGTGCCGCCTCCCTCGACGACCCGGAGGAGCGTCGCGAAGTCGTAGGCGTCTCCGGAGTCGAGCTCGCCCTGAGCGACGACCAGCACGTCCGCGCGCGCCGAGAGGACGAAGCCGACGTCGACGGTCTGGCCCGTGCCGACGCAGCGCGCCTCGGCGAGAACCGGCAGGCGGCTCGTGCCCGCCCGCACCTCCGCGGCGGCGGCCTCGACGTCGACGAGCGCGACGGCCGAGGCGGGCGCGCCCGCCCGCGAGATGCGCACGCCCCACGTCCACGGTGCCCACGGCGGGTTGGCCGTCCAGCTGTCTGCGGCGTGCCGGCCGTCGGTGTGGACCGTCGCGCGGTAGAGGCCTGGCGTGAGGCGGACGCGCGCATCAGCCCGGCGGTTGATGACCGACCCGCCCGCAGGCGTGGTTCCGGCCGCGCGGAAGGCCCACACGGTGTCGGCCGGCGTGCCGATGCGGACGAGTGCGGCACTGTCGGCCACCACGCCACCGGCCGCTTCGAGGACCGCCTCGACGCGGACGGTCACGGGCTGCGAGACGCGGATCAGGGCCGACTCGCGGCGTCCGCTGCCGAGGTTCTGCGCGGCCCAGACCGTCTCGGCGTCGTCCGTGGGCTCCGGGGCATCGTCGAGGGGCTCGGCGAGGGCGCGGTCGGCCGGTGTCGCGCCGACGGCGCGGAGGTGCCAGCGGCCGGACTCGCCCTGCCACGCCC
>DASVSE010000554.1:0-2226 GCA_036388235.1 Rubricoccaceae bacterium
TCAAAACGACCGGTTTACGCTGCTCGGAAATGTGTCAGGGGTTGAAGTGCGGGGTCATACGCTCGTACTCGACTGCAGCGGCCCGCGCCTCGCCGTCTCATTTCTCGCACCAGATGTCGCGTGCGTGCGCCTCGCGCCGACTGGTGACTTCCGCGCGGCCGGCCACGGTGCTGACGCCCACGAGACGCCGTTCTCGTACGCGCTCGACGGGACGACGGCGTGGTCCCCCGAGGACATCACGGTCGACGAGACGCCGCACACGCTGACAGTCGAAACCGGCGCCATGCGGCTTGTCGTGTCGTGCATGCCGTGCCGGCTCCGCTTCGAGACGCTCGACGGACGGCCGTTCCTCACTGACTCGGCTGGCGCCGGGTGGGCGACTACCGAAGAAGCGGACGGAGAAACACGGACGGAGGTGCGCTGCTGGAAGGCCCTCCCCTCCGAGGGGCGCTTTTTCGGCCTCGGCGACAAGACGTTCGGCCTCGACCGCCGCGGACGAGCCCTCACGTTCTGGAACGCCGACACCTACGCTTACGCGCCCGAGCAGGACCCGATTTACAAGTCGATCCCGTTCGCGCTCACGCTCGCCCCGGCTGCATCGCCCGAGTCAGACGGCGACGAGCGGTGGACCGGCGGCGGCCTCTTCGTCGACAACACCTTCCGGGGCGCGATGGACCTCGGCGCCACGTCGGACGACGACTGGACCTTCGGCAACACCGACGGCGAGCTGCGCTATTACGTGTTTGCTCCTGGCGAAGGGTCGGATGCGCTCAAGGCGCCTCTCCGCCGCTACTGCGACCTTACGGGCCACAAGCCGATGCCCGCCAAGTGGAGCCTCGGCTACCACCAGTCCCGCTGGAACTACCACGACGAAGGGTATGCCCGCTGGGTCGCCCACGAGTTCCGACGCCGCGGCATCCCGCTGGACTGCGTCCACCTCGACATCGGGCACATGGACGGCTACCGCGTCTTCACGTGGAGCCCCGACGCCTTCCCGGACCCCGTCGCACTGACGGACGATCTCAAGGCCCTCGGCGTCCGGACGGTCGTCATCGTGGACCCGGGCGTGAAGGTGGACCCGGACTATTTCGCCTACCAGTCCGGCACCGAGCAGGACGTGTTCTGCGTCAACCCCGACGGGACACCGTTTATGGATACCGTCTGGCCCGGCGACGTCCACTGGCCCGACTTCTCGAAGCCCCACGCCCGCACGTGGTGGGCCGAGCAGCACCGCCGCTACCTCGACTCGGGCGTGACGGGCTTCTGGAACGACATGAACGAGCCCGCCATCCTCGGCGGCCGCGACTTCCCCGACGAGGTCCGCTTCGCGTACACGGACCGCGGCGCCGGGACGACGGACCACCGCGAGGGCCACAACGTCTACGGCCTCCTGATGGCGAAGGCGACGTACGACGGGCTCCGCCAGATCCGCCCCGACGAGCGGCCGTTCCTGCTCACGCGGGCCTGCTTCTCGGGCTCCCAGCGCTACGCCGCCGCGTGGACCGGCGACAACGTCTCGACGTGGGAGCACCTCGTCCTCTCGCTCCGGATCTGCCAGAGCCTCTCGGCCTCGGGGCTCGCCTACTGCGGGCCCGACATCGGCGGCTTCGCCGGCCGGCCGACGGCCGAGCTGTTCGCGCGGTGGATGCAGGCCGGCGTCCTGTACCCGTTCATGCGGACCCACTACTCGCACGAGGAGATCGAGGAGCAGGAGCCGTGGAGCTTCGGCGAGGAGGTCGAGGACGTCTGCCGCCGTGCGATCACGCTCCGCTACGAGCTGATGCCGACTCTCTACTCGGCGTTCGTCGCCTGCGCCGAGACCGGCGAGCCGCCCATGAAGGCGCTCTTCCTGGAGCACCCCGACGACCCGACGACGCACACCGGCTGCGACACGCAGACGTACCTCGGCCCGGCCCTCATGGCCGCCCCGGTCGTCGAGGAGGGCGCGACGAGTCGGACGGTCTACTTCCCGGACGTCGACGGCGGCTGGACGGACTTCCACTCCGCCGCGGCCATCGGCGGTGGCACGACGGCGACCATCGACGCGCCCCTCAGCGTGCTCCCGCTCTACGTCCGCGGCGGCCACGTCGTCGCCCTCGACCCGCCGATGCTCCACACGGACGCGTTCGTGCCCGAGACGCTCCGGCTCCGCACGGCCCCCGGCACGGGCACGTCGCGGTTCTACTTCGACGACGGGATCTCCTTCGCGTACGAGACCGGCGACCT
>DASVSE010000555.1:0-20207 GCA_036388235.1 Rubricoccaceae bacterium
CGCGTGCACGCCAGGAGCGAGCGTGAGCGGGCGGGTCTGAGGGGGGACGGTCTCCCAGCGCTGCCCGTCTACCCACACCACTGCCCACGGGGCGATGTCGAGCGTGACGCGGGCGACGGTCTGCCAGAGCGAGACAGCGACGCGGGCCGCTTCACCGGGAGCGACGCGCAGCGGAGTCTCGTAGGGCGGGAATCCGGGGTTGACGAGCGTGACCGTGTGGAGGCCCGGGGCGAGCGCGACAGGCCCCAGAGGCGTCGTGCCGGCGGCGCGGCCGTCGATGAGAACGGAGGCCCACGGCTCCGAGGCGACGGTGAGCGAGCCGGCAGCAGGCTCCGGAGCCCCTCGGGGCGCCTCCGCCGCGGTCCCGGCTGGTGCACTCGGGCGCGACGGGGCGGGCTGCCCCGCTGCCGGAGTTGACGCAGGGGCGGGCGCGCGGGCGGACCGATCTGCGGCATTCGGGCGCGGATCGGCGCTTGGCGCACCCTCCGCCGCCAGACGCGCATCAGGTTGCGCCGCCATGGACGGTGTTCCATCCTCTGGACGCACGACGAGTCGGTCGACCGCTGATCCGGAGTCGGCACGGGGCGCGAGTCGGACAGGGGCCGGCCCCGGCTCGGCGGCAGTCGGTGCCGGTCGGCTCGGCGCCGGACTCGGCCATCGGGTGGCCGCAACGGCGACGAGTCCGGCCCCCGCGGCTGCGGCGAGCCACCACACCCGAGACCGTGCCGGGCGAGCCACGGTCGTCTCCTCCACCGCCGCAGAAGTCGGCGGCGCGGCGCCCACCTCGACCGGCTCGTCGGGCTCCTCGGTAGCAGCACGGGCCAGGGCGCGTCGCGTCGACTCGGGATCGTCGAGAAAGGCAGCGAGGTCTTCCGGGCCGACCGTGCCGGCGAGGGATGCCAGGTGGTCGGCGAATGCCTGGGCCGAGGGGCGGGCCAGGGGCGAGCGGTCCAGCGCCGCTGCTGCCATCGCGGCAAGCGCCCGCGGAACGCGCGGATCGGCCGACAGGCTGGCCGCGGCGTCGACGTGCAGCACGGCGTCCAGGGTGCCCGATGCCGTCGCGGCGGCAAAGGGGGCCTGCCCCGACAGCGCGTGCGCGAGAACGGCGCCGAGCGAGAACACGTCCGAGGCGGGCCCGGCGGCGTCGCCCCGGACGATCTCGGGCGCGAGCGTGCCCAGTGTTCCGCGGACCTCGGCGGCGCCTCCCGGAGTGACATGGGCATCGGCAAGCGAGGCGAGCCCGAAGTCGGTCAGCCGCACCGACCCGTCGGCCCCGACGAGCACGTTGGCTGGCTTGACATCCCGGTGGAGAATGCCTGCGTCGTGGACGGCGGCCAACCCGCGCGCCGCCTCGGCGACGACGAACGCCGCGAGAGCCGGTGGGAGTGCGCCTTCGGCGTCGAGAAGCGCTCCGAGGTCCTGCCCTTCGACCCAGTCGGCGATGAGGGCGTCGCCGTCCAGGGCGACGCGCCGCACGCGCACGACGTTGGGGTGATCGACCGTCGCGGCCAGCCGTGCCTCGTCGGCGAAGCGGGCACGGCGCTCGGGGTCGGCGGCGGGCCGGAGGGCCTTGAGGAGAACGACCTCGCCTGCCGTCGAATCGTAGGCTTTGAAGACCGACGCGACCGGCCCGCGTGACAGCTCGGCGAAGGGCCGAACGTCGGGGAAGGCGGGCGAGCCGGCGGTCATCGGTCAGCCGAAGGGGCGTCTACCGCGGCGGGGTCGTCACGCCACTCGCGGAGGCGGTACTGGAGCCAGCGCCGCGAGACGCCGAGCATGCGAGCGGTTTCGGAGACGTTGCCGTCGAGCGCGTCGAGCGTCCGCTCGGCAAGGCGGCGCTCGGCCTCCTTGACCGTCAGACCGGGCTCGAAGTCGAGGGCGCTATCGTCCGAAGCGGCGGAGCCGGGCAGGCGCAGGTCGTCAGGCCCGACGAGCGCGCCACGGGCCAGCACGACAGCGCGCTCGACCGTGTTTTCGAGTTCGCGGACGTTGCCGGGCCAGCGGTAGCCCGCGAGCGCGTCGACGGCCTCCGGCGTAAAGCCCTCGACACGCGCGCGCGTCCCGACGGCGTACCGCTCCAGAAAGTGGTGCGCGAGAAGCGGCACGTCCTGCCGGCGGCGGCGCAGCGGCGGCACCTCGACGCGGATCGTGTTGAGGCGGTACATAAGGTCCTCGCGGAAGCGACCGTCCTCGGCGAGGTCCGCGAGCGGGCGGTTTGTGGCCGACACGACGCGGACGTCCACGCGGCGCGTCGTGGCCTCGCCGACGCGCTTGACCTCGCCCGTCTGGAGCACGCGCAGGAGCGCCGTCTGGAGTTTGGGGCTGAGATCGCCGACCTCGTCGAGAAAGATCGTCCCGCCGTCGGCGGTCTCGAAGAGGCCTTTTTTGTCGGCCGTCGCACCCGTGAACGCGCCGCGGACGTGGCCGAACAGCTCGCTCTCCAGCAGGTCGTCGGGGAGCGAGCCGCAGAAAAGCGACACGAATGGGCGGTCCGCGCGCGGCCCGTCGTAGTGGAGGCCGCGGGCGACGAGTTCCTTGCCCGTGCCCGACTCGCCTTCGATGAGGACGGTCACGTCGGTGTCGAGGACGCGGCCGAGGGTTTCGAAGAGGTCTTCCATGGCCGCCGAGCGGCCGATCATCTCGCCGAAGCCGTGGCGCGTCTGGGCCTCGCGGCGCAGGCGCGCGTTTTCCTCGCGCAGGGCCGCGACGCGGCGGGCGTGCTCGACGGCGATGGCCGCCTGGTCCGCGACGGCCCGCAGGAACGGCAGGTGGTCGCGCGTGAAGCGGCCGCGCCGCTTCACGGCGTCGAGGTAGACGGCCCCGATCTGGCGCTCGCGCAGCCGCAGCGGCACGCACGCGATCGACTGGATGTGCTGCAGCACGACGCTTTCGACCCCGCCGTAGCGCGCGTCTTCGGCCGCCTCGAAGACCAGCACCGGCTCCCCCGTGCGGAGGACTTCCTCGACGACGCTCGTCGAGAGCGAGCGGAGCCCGGCCAGGTCCTCGTCGGAGACGTTCCGGCTGGCGCGGACCTCGAACGGCATTGCGCCCGGCACGTGTCCGTTCGCGGCATCGCCGGCCGTGTCGAGCAGGACGAAGCCGCGCTCGGCGTCGAGCACGGCCATGGCCTGCGTGAGCACGGCGTCGAGAACGGCCTCGGGGGCGCGGGCCGAGTTGAGCGCCGCCGCGATCTCGGAGAGAGCGGCGAAGGCCCCGCGGGCGTCGTCGGGAAGGGCGGTCATGGGAGAACGAAGCCCGCCGGGCGCGAGCGGCTGCGGTTTCCGGCCGCGTCGACGGTCCAGACGGTCCAGCTGTAGCTGCCCGGCGGGAGCACCGCAGGAAGGGTGAGCGTGGTCTGGGTGGACGGCAGGCCCGACGCGGTAACGATCCGGTTGAGGACGCCGGCACCGTCCGTGACGAAGACCTCGACGCGGTACGTGAACGCGAAGGGCAGGTCTGAGGGCCGCCATTCGAGGGTCGGCGGATTGGACGGCGTGGGGTCCGAAATCTGCGGGCGGAACGTCAGTGGCGTCTGCTCGATCACGCGGACGAGCGAGACTGGAGTTGAGCGGCCGGTGCCGCCGGAGAGATCGGTCACCTCAACGGCGAGCGGCTGGCCAAGCAGCGACTGCACGCGCCCCCCCGGCAGGCCCGCTGCGTCGAGCGTCGCCGTGAACGTCCCCGGCGCTGTCTCGGCAAGTGGAATGCGCAGCGCAAGACCGTCGGCGACGAGCGCGGCTCCCTCGACGTCCGAGGCACGGTCGGGGTCGGTCGCCGTCACCTCCACCTCGACCTGGAAGACGGCGGCGAGCGGCGGCCAGTTCTCGATGTGAACCGTCCGCACGACGGGGACAGAGACGACGGGGAGCGCGTCGAGCTCGAAGACGGCCTCGGAGAGCGCGCCGACCGCGACGCTCACTGAGGCCGTGTCGGGGAGGAGACCATCGCCGTCCGCGATGACGATGTAATCGCCGGAGGGGAGTCCGTCCACGCGGAACGTGCCGTCCGGTGCCGTCCGAACAAGGCGCTCGGGGCCGTCGGGCCCGTCAGGACGAACATGGACGCGGGCCCCACTCCGGCCGGTGAAGGGCGGGTACAGGTTTGTCACGCGCCCTCCCAGGCTGCCGGCGTCGACGTAGGCCGCCGAGTCGGGGTCCAGCGGGTTGTCGTGTGGGGCGTCGCCGAGGCACCCGCTGAGCGCGAGCACACCCGCGACCGCGCCAACGCGAACGCCAGACCGGATGCGGATCGTGGAGAGCAGAGCGAGGCGGCGCAACACAGAGAAGCAGTCCGGGGGCATACAGGATACTGCCGTCTGAAGCGGAGAGGCGTTCAACGGCGTAGCGGCGAGGCTCCGTGTGGAGCCCCGCCGCCACTAGCGCACCGACGCGGGCACGGCCCGGTGGTGGCGTCGCCCGGCTTACCGGACGACCGTCAGCGTGCGCGTGCCAGCAGCCACACCGTCGATGCTCAGGCGCACGACGTAGAGGCCCGCGGGTAGGGCCGCGGTGTCCAGACCGACCTCGTGGGTGCCCGCCGCCGCGGGCCCATCGACGGCTGTCAGGACGGTCCGGCCGAGCGCGTCGAGCACGGTCACGCGCACGACGGCCGCCGTGGCGACTGTGAAGCGGACCGATGACGTGCCCGTCGTCGGGTTCGGGAAGACGCTCCCGATGGCGAGAGCCGCCGTCGGCGCATCGGTGCCTGCCGTCGCCTGAGCCGCGGTCAGGACGACGACCGTCGAGGCGTCGATCGTGCCCGAGGCCGACGTGGTCCCGTAGACGACAATGGCCCGCCCGGCCGCAAGGGCGGCTGCCGTCGCAGCGGTGCCGTCCTCGTGGACAAAGAGCGTCTCAGTCGAGGTCGACACAGCGACGCCGGCGAGCGTGATGCTGCTGGTCGTCGTGGCCGCGATGCGGCCCATCGCCTGGGCGGCCCGGCGGATCTCGACGCGCGTCGCGGTGAAGCCAGCAGCGGTAACGGTGCCCAAGATGCGCACCGTCTGGCCTACCACCACGTCGGCGAGCGTCGCCGGCGCACCCGTCCGCGTCACAACGGCCGCGCCTGAGGCGGCGAACGGCACGCCGAGGACGCTCAGCGAGTCCGACGAGACGGCCGTCACGGACGCCGTGAGCGACACCGACGCCGGGTTGCCGTCCTCGGCCTTGATGACGAATGCGACCAGCTGGCCGTCGGCATCGCGCCGGGCGCGGACCTCGACGAGGCCGCCGAGCGGCAGGTTGGCGAGCGTGGTCGGAGCGCGGTTGGCGCCGATGATGCGCGTGAACGGGCGGATGGCGAACGGACGGCCAAGGACGACCGCGAGGCTGTCGCCAGCCGAGTCGAGCGCGGCACGGACCCGAACCTCCTCCTCGACCGTCTCGGGCGCCTCGACCTTGATGCGCGTCGCGACGAGTGCGCCCCCGGTGGTGACGGCGTGGACCTCGACCGTCTGCCCGACGACGAGCGCCGAGAAGAGGATCGGCGTGCGGTCGGCTCCGAAGACCGCCGTCTGGGCCGTTACGCCAATCTCGCGTCCCGAAACGGTCAGCCCGGTCGCCGTAAGGGCCTCGATAGCGCCGCGGAGGCGGACCTCGTGGTCGTGGCGGTCGTCCTCGACCTCAATCATGCGCGCGACGAGCGTGCCGTCCGCCAGCAGTCGACCCGAAACCTCGACCCGCAGCCCGACGGCAAGCGACTCGGCCGGGAAGGGCTGCCGGCCCTCCCCGATGATCACCGTCGAGTCGGTGATCGCGAAGGTCCGGTTGCGGACGGTGACCGAGTCGGTCGAGACGGACTGAATGAGGCCCTCGACCTGGAGGCCGCCGTGGTTGCCGCCGTGGCCGCCGCCCGGGGCTCCCCGGCGGTCTGTGATGCGGATCTCGGTGGCGACGAGCGCGCCCGTCGCCGTCCGCGTGCCGCGCACCTCGACGCGCGTTCCGATCCGCACGTCTGCGTACGTCACCGCGCCCGCGCCGCGGACCCGCGTCGCGGATGTGACGGCGAACGTGAGGCCGCCGACGGCAAGCGACGAGTCTGTCCGGGCGAGGACGAGGCCGTGCGCGCGCAGGCCGTGCGGGTGGTCGCCGCCGTGGCCGTCGTCTTCGACTTCGATCGTGAGCGCGAGCGCACGGCCGCTCGCGAGGAGCCGTCCTTCGACCTCGACATCGGTGCCGACCGTCAGGCTCGAAAACAGAATCGGCCGGTCGTCATCGTCGGTGATGCGGGTGGCCGACGTGACGGCAAAGGTGCGCGTGCCGACCGTCAGCGACGAGTCGGTGAGGGTCACGATGGGGCCCTCCGCGCGGAGGCCGCCGCCACTCTGCGCGAGGGCGAGCGGAGCGACAAGCACTAGTGCCGCGAGAGCGGCAGGAAGGCGGAGCGCGCGACGGGCTCGGCCGGTCCGGGTAGCGATGGGCATGGGGAGCGGGAAAGTGGGACAGCCTGAGTGCCAGGCAGATGAGAGGCCGTTGGCAAATGCGATGCCATGCCCCAAAACCTCCAAATCGGGCTGGATTGCCCGACCCCAGCCGTCCTCGCGCCGTGTCCGTGCAGGGCGTGCACGGCGCTCGCGCACCCGATGCGCGCGTCCGGCGAGCCTCCATCCGGCGACGGCCAGCCGCATCCGGCCTCGGTCAGACGCCCGTCACGCGGCGGACGCGGCGGTACTCGGCCACGAACGCTGCGTCCTTCACCGACCGCGGTACCTGCAGGTCCAGCACGCGGAGCGGTCTCCGCGCCCCGCCGTAGCCCGTCTGCAGCGTGCGCGTGTCCACCATCCGGGCGGCGCGGACGTTGTCGCGGATCGCCGTGCCCGGGCGGGCGGCGTCCACGGCCTTGCGGGCCTCGTCGATCTCGCCCTTCGTCACGTCGTACTCGGCGAGGTCGCCGGCACGCGCCTCGACGCGCGCCAGCACGGCGTCGGCGCGGCCGTAGAAGTCCTCCTCGGCGAGCCGGTCCCAGTCCGTCCGGCTGAGGTCGACGAGTTCGCGCAGGTCCGCATCGTCCGTTTCGAGCGCCAGCGACGTCGCCCCGGCCGAGAGGTCCGCGAGCAGCATCTCGGCCTCGTCCCGGAGCGCCTCCTTGTCCTCGGTCTGCCCCTCGGCATCATTCGCGATCTGCCCCGTCACCGCCCCACCGAGCGCGTCGATGACACCCCGCAACAGGTCCACGTTGCGCGTGATGACCGTGGACGACGCCCACAGGGCCGGATGCTCGTCGAAGTGGCGCACGACGGCGCGGAGCATAGCGAGGCGGGGGCGGAGGGCGTCGGTCATGGAGTCGGGGCTCGCCAGAGGCGATTGTGAAGCGGAAAGGGTGTCCTCAATGCTAAACAGTGAGACGACAATGTTGAGCCGAGAGCCGACATTGTTTTGCTGTGAGCCCGCAGTGCTCGCCTGTGAGACACCAGTGTTTGAATGTGAGGCCCCGGTGTTCACCTGTGAGCCGGCTCCGCCCACCTGTGAGGCTCCAGTGCTTGCCCGCGAGGCAGCAGTGCTCGCCCGCGAGACGGCAATGCTGACCCATGACGCCGCGATGCTCGCCCGAGAGCGCATCAGGTGGTGCCGCTACTCGCCAAACACTTCCCGAATGACCTCCGGGTACGACAAGAACGGGTCGTCGAGCACGTCTCGGCTTGCGAACCGGTGGACGACGGCGCTCTCCTCCATCGGGCCCGTCCACGCCGCGTTCGCCATCTCCGCGACGATCAGGAGCAGCGGGCCAAACTCGTCCGCCGTACCGTCGAAGACGTGTGGCTCTCCGCCATACCACGCAACGAGCCGCGTCGAGAGCGTATGTAGGCTCGACGACACCTCCGGGTGCGGGCGGTCAAGCCGTAGGCCCGCTGCGAGTGTGCTGAGCCGGTCATACACGTCGTACTGATCGTGAGCAACGAATCGGCCGACCGGTTCAGCGGCGTCTCCTTCCAAATACCAGAAAGTCCCTGAACTGTCGATCTCCGCGTCCATCACGGGACACCCTCCGTAGCAGCCGCCTAGTCGAATCGCGATCCGTTCCGGGCGAGGCGCATCAGGCTGGGCAGCAATACGCTCAAACCGATCCCAATCGCCATTCTCCCGGTGGTGCTCCAACGTGTCCCCGACGAGTGTCCACGTTCCCCACGTTTCCCTACTCAGTGGCACCCACGCTCGCACTCCAGATGAGTCCCTACCTACCCGCAGGAACAGACGTGGATCAAACGCGCTGTCTCCCTGAACCGTGAAAGCAGACTTCGTACCGAGCATGAGATCCACGTAAGCCACGTCTCTGAGTCCGGAGCTGTCCCCTGTCAGAATCCAGTCGCCCTGGAGGTCAGCCGCCGTGAGGGCCGGCGGCGCCTCGCGGCACCCGGCGACGGCGAGCAGGACGATCAGACCGGCGAGGCGCACAGGAGTCAGGCAGGCGAGCCGCCAACCTACGCGCCGGGCGTCTCAACCGGTGACCGGCGAAGCACGACGCCGAACAGGACCGCCCCGAGCAGGAGAACCACGAACCCGATGCCCGCCGCGACGCTCGGCGCATCCAGGAGCTGCCGCCCGAGGACGAGCGCCCCGACGACCGCGAACGTCTGGTTGCCCGCGACGACGGCGCGGCCGTAGATGCCGCCGAGCACGAGCCCGCGGGCCGTCCACGTCAGCGACGCGAACCCGAGGAAGGCCGCGCCGACCAGCTGCGCCACCACGAGCGGCTGGCTGCCGACGGTCTCGGGAGCGAACAGGAGCACCAGCCCGGCGGTCGCGAGCAGACCCGCGTATCCGCCGAGGAGCGCCGACCGGCTAGCGCCCACGTCCGCCGCGGCCCGCATCGCGACCGCCCGTTCCGCGTCCGCCCGGGCCACCGGCCCCGCGGCCGCCCTGTCCCCGTCCGCCGCCCGCCGGGCTGCCTTTGGCACCGCGCGGCGTCCGCACCTTGGCCGGTCCGCTGCCCAGCTCGTAGCGCCGGTCGATGGGAGCGGCCGGGTCGCGCGGCGGCGGGACAAAGTTCGGGTAGCGCGCCTCCTCGATCGGCTGGCCGGTGTGCTTCTCGATGCCCCGCAGGTTCGGCGCCTCGTCCGGCGAGACGAACGAGATCGCGTCGCCCGTCGTCTCGGCGCGGCCCGTCCTGCCGATGCGGTGGATGTAGTCCTCCGGCACGTGCGGCGTGTCGAAGTTGACGACGTGTGAGACGCCGTCGAGGTCGATGCCCCGCCCGGCGAGGTCGGTCGCGACGAGGACCTGGAAATCGCCGGCCTCGAACCCCTGAATGGCGCGCTGGCGCTGGCTCTGCGAGCGGTTCGAGTGGAGGGCGACGGCCTTGTGACCCGCGCGCTCGAGCAGCTTCGTGATTTTGTCCGCGCGGTACTTCGTCCGCGAGAACACGATGGCCTTCCCGACAGACTCGACGTCGAGAATGTGGTGCAGGAGCGCCTGCTTGTCGTGCTCGGCGACGTGGACCGCGCGCTGCGTCACCGTCGCCGCCGGATCGCGGCGGTTGCCGATCTCGACCGTCTCGGGGCGGTACAGGACCGTCTTGGCAAGCTGCTGGATCTCCGACGGCATCGTCGCCGAGAACAGCATCGTCTGGCGCTTCACGGGGACCGCGGCCACGATGCGGCGCACGTCCTTCAGAAAGCCCATGTCGAACATCCGGTCGGCCTCGTCGAGGACGAGCACGTCGATGTGCGAGAGGTCGATGGCGTTCTCCGACAGAAAGTCCAGCAGGCGGCCCGGTGTCGCGACGAGGATGTCGCAGCCGCCGCGGAGCGCGTCGCGCTGCCCGCCCTTGCCGACGCCGCCGTAGATGGTGACGCTCTTGAGGCCCGTGCGGGCGCCGTACGTCTGGACGGCCTGCTCGACCTGGATGCACAGCTCGCGCGTCGGTGTGACGACGAGGGCGCGCGGGACGCGCTTGCCGCGCGTGGGCTCCTTGACGAGGTAGTCGAGGATCGGGAGGACGAACGCGGCCGTCTTGCCGGTCCCCGTCTGGGCGACGCCGACGACGTCGACGCCCTCAAGCGCAATCGGCAGCGTGGCGGCCTGAACGGGCGTGGGCGTCGTGTAGCCTGAGTCGGTAACGCCCTGCAGGACGGACGGGGCGAGGCCGAGGGAGTCGAACGAGGTCATGCGGATCGTCTCTGGGGGAATCCCCCAAGACTACCGCCCGCCCCAGCGTTTCGCAGAGAAGAGGCGGGCAAGTCGCCGCGCAGCGGCCCGATGGCCATCCACGCGGCGACGGCGGCTCTAGAGCTGGGGCGTGGAGCCGGTCAGCGACCGCTCGACCCAGAGCACGGCGCGCTGCACAAACTCGGGCGCGTGCTCGATGCCCATCTTCTTCTTGATGTTGGCGCGGTGGCTCTCGACCGTCTTCGGGCTCAGCCCGAGCCGGTCGGCAATCTCCTGGGTCGTCCGACCGCGGCCGAAGTGCTCGAAGACCTCGATCTCGCGGTCCGTCAGGGGATCCACGGCCGAAGCGGACGCTGGAGCCTGCGTGAGACGGCTGAGAATGAGCCGCTCGCGGAGCTTCTCGGAGAGGTAGAGGTGGCCCGCAAGCACGCGCCGGATCGCGTCGACGACGTTGCCGGCCGACTCGTGCTTCATGAGGTAGCCCCGCGCGCCGGCTGCGAGTGCCCGCTCGGCGTACAGGGACTCGTCGTGGGCCGAGACGACGAGGACGGCCCCGCAGGCGTCAAACGCGACGAGGCGCTTGATCAGCTCGATACCGTTGACGCCTGGTAGCGAGAGGTCGGCGACGACGATGTCGGGATGCAACGCCGGGATGCGAGAGAAGGCATCTTCGGCCGTTGCCGACTCGCCACAAACTTCCAGGTCAGGCTCATGCGAGATCAGACTGGCATAGCCCTCGCGCATTACCGGGTGGTCTTCGACGATGAAGATTCGGGTCGACATAGGGGTTAGGCATGGACGATTGGAAGATCGCGCACCGTCACATAAGGAAAAACCTCTCTCTTGGACCTAATGGTGGGTTCAGCAGGCGACTCGGCCCCTTCCCGCTCAGATGAGTTCCTATGTGCGGCGTCCTTCGGGACCGATCACATGAACCATGCGGTCCCGGTCCTCCAGGGAGAGTACGCCACGGGCGACGAGCGCGTCGAGCGCAGTCGTAACGGCCTCAATGTCGGTCGCATTGACGCCGCCTGAGTCGGTCTCGGGATCACCGGCCGCGAGCATGGCCTCGTGTAGAAAGCGCTCGACGTACTCGGCAGCGCCCGGGTGTGCCGAGAGGTCGAGCGACTCGGTGACGGTCGCACGGGCACGGTTGAGGTCCATCTCGATGCTACGCCCACCGAGCAGGCTGCGCGTCTGGCGCACCCCGACGAGATCGGCGTAGCGAACCGCGCGCGGCGCGTGGAGTGCATTGTTCTGAAACACGACACGGTCGTTGAGAAAGAGCGCACCGTCCTTGGCAGAGCCGAGGCGCGTCGCATCGTAGAGCGCGAGCACGTCGCCTAAACGCACGTCTCGGCCATAGTCACGAATGGCAGCGGCGAGTTTAGCCGGCGGAATGTCCGACCCGGCGTAGAGGCCGTGGTCCGGGGCAGTTGGGAGCAGGTCCAGCAGGGTCGCGTTCATGCGGTAGGCCGGTGAGGGCCAGAGAGGCGCTTCGTTAAGACCCGCGAAACGTCCGAAAGCTCCAGCAACGGCGTTTCGAGAGGCGTCGGTGCCGTGTGCTACAGGTACACAGCCAGCGTCAGCGACGACGCGCCGAGCCCGATGCCATAGCCACTCGTCGGGCGCACCTCCTCGCGCTGGCCCGCTTCGGTGATCCGTTCGGTCCCCTGGAAGGCACTCGCACGGACGCCCTGCTGCCCGGCCAGCGAGAACCGCTCTGAGAGCCGGTATTCGACGCCTAGCCGGACCGCGCCCTCGACGTTCGTCTCGCGGCGGACCTGCTCGGCGGAGATGACCCCGGAGGGTGGACGGGACGCGAATCGCTCACGCAACGCCCCCATCCCTGCCTCGACGCCGACGAACGGTGAGAAGCGGCGCCCCCCTTCAGCGTGGAGTTCGGCCCCCAGGGCAAAGGCGGTTCTGAGGGTCGAGGTCTCGAATCCTTCAGCCGTCTCGGAAGACTCGCCCTGGCGTGCCGCCGTGTCGAGACGGAGGCCGACCGTGACAGCGACGGCAGAGCCTGTCCACCACTTCCCGCCGATTCCGCCTTCGAACGAGCCCAAGTTCATCCCGTCGACGCTGAACAAGAGCGCCATGTCGCCCGCCTCCGCCGACAGTCTCTCGGGCGCCGCCCGCTGAGCCGCAACCGCATGGCTGAGCAGGCAGAGAAGGACAAGGCAGGACAGGCGCATGAGAGGAGACGCAGCAGGGTCGACAGTCGAACGCCCGCGTCTAACGCACAGAACGCGGACCGCCGGCCAAGCTAGACGCTGGCACCTCCCCCGGCGTCCCTGCTACGGGAGCAGAGCAAAGGCTGCCGAGCCCTCGACGGCCGTCCGGGCCAACGAGATCACGCCCGAGGGCACGATGCCGAGCAGCAGCAGCGCGAGCGCGCAGATGGCCACGACCGATGTCGTCGCCCGTGACGGCAGGAACGTGGCTGCCTGGGCGCCCTCGCTTCCTTCCGATGCGCTCCGCATCCACAGCGTCGTGAGCACGCGCAGGTAGTACACCGCCGAAACGACCGAGGCGAGCACGCCGATCACGGCCAGCCACGTCATCCCGGACTGCACGACGGCCGAGAACACGAGGTACTTGCCGATAAAGCCGCCGAGCGGCGGAAAGCCCGTCAGAGCGAACATGAACACGCCCATCGCGACGCCCAGCAGAGGACGACGGTAGCCCATGCCGGCGAGGCTGGCGAGCGTCTGCTCCGCACCCTCGCGGTTGTCCCACTCCAGCGCGCCCATCACACCGAATGCGCCGACGTTCATCACGGTGTACGCGAGCAGGTAGAACAGCGCGGCCGACGTGCCCGCGGCCGTACCCGTTGCGAGCCCGGCGAGGATGTAGCCCGCATGCGCCACGCTGGAGTAGGCGAGCATCCGCTTCACATTGCTCTGCGTGAGCGCGGCGACGTTGCCAAAGACCATCGTGACAGCGGCGACGACGGCGAGGGCGACCTGCACCGGTCCTCCTCCCCCAATCAGCTCGGCCGGGACAGCCCGCCCGAGCACGACCGCGAGGGCGGCGAAGGCGGCCGTCTTCGAAGCTGTCGACATGAAGGCCGTGAGGCTCGTCGGTGCGCCTTGGTAGACGTCGGGTGTCCACTGGTGGAACGGGACGGCGCTCACCTTGAACAGAAAGCCGATAAGCAGGAGAGCGACCCCGACGCCAAAGAGTGCCGGGCGGCCCGTCTCGGTCAGGCCCGGGGCCATCTCGGAGAAGAGCATCGTGCCCGTCGCGCCGTACATAAGGGCGATGCCGTAGAGGAAGAACCCGGTTGAGAACGAGCCCAGCAGGAAGTACTTCAGCGCGCTCTCGTTCGCCGTCGTCTCGGCCCGAACGAGGCCAGTGAGGACGTACAGGCAGATCGACATCGTCTCCAGCCCGACAAAGAGCGTCACGAGGCTTCCGGACGACACGAGCGTCATCATGCCCGCCGTCGCGATGAGAATCAGCCCGTGGACCTCGCCGTAGTTGTGCCGGATGCGCGTGAGGTACGGGACGGACAGCACGAGGCTCAGAACGGCCCCGACGAGCACGACGAGCGTCGCAAAGCCGGCCACGCCGCCCACGAGCACCTGCCCGTTGAACGCCACGCCAGCCGTGCCGAGCCACGCCGAGGTCCATGCAGCCGCTCCCACCATCGCGGCCGCGCTGATCCACGGGATCGCCGGGCTGTCATTGCGAAAGCTGTCGATGAGCACGACGGCGACGCCAGCGAACGCGACGAGCAGGATGGGGCCGGTCGCGGCAAGGTCGGCGAGAAAGTGGTCGTACATCGATGAAGGAGTGCGGAGTGGGCGGCGTCTGCCGGTGGCGCGGGGCGCAGGATAGGGCGCGAGCCGAGGTGCTACCCGGTCAGGCCCGAGATCGTGCGTGCGAGCGCAAGGTCCGTTTCAGTAATTCGGTTGCCGGCGTCGTGCGTCGAGAGCGAGAGCGCAACGCGCGTATAGACGGTTGTGATCTCGGGATGGTGGTCCGCTGCCTCGGCCGCAAACAGCACGCGGACGATAAAGGCGGCGGCGGCGGGCACATCGGCGAACGTCTGGTTCCAGGCGAGGGCCTGCCCGGCGCGGGACCAGCCCGGGAGGGTCGCGAGCGCGGCGTCTACGTCGGCGTCTGAGAGAGGCGTACGGGCAGGCATCAGAGCGGGAGTAGAAGGGCCGGGTGCGGGACGATCCACCCGCTGAAGAACGCGAGCCAGACGAGGATGTACAGCGGGAGCAAAATCGGGAGCGCGTACGACGTGACGTACGCCACGAACGACGGCGTCTCGGCTCCGGCGCTCTCGGCGATGGCCTTGACCATGAAGTTGGGCCCGTTGCCGATGTACGTCATCGCGCCCCAGAAGACGGCAGCGACCGAGATCGCCTGTAGGTAGTACCAGCTTTCGGCCGGGCCGGTCTGCTGCTGCGCGAAGGTGAGCACATCGGTCGCGTTGTTGACGTCGAGGCCGAACTTGCCCATCGCAGCCGACAGGAAAGCGACGTAGGTCGGCGCATTGTCCAAGACGCCCGAGAGCGCACCCGTACCGAAGTAGAACGTCGTTGCGGTGAGGGCCTCCGCGTTTCCGGCAGCGACGAGGCGGATCAGCTCCAGCGCGGGCTGCATCGTCAGGAAGATGCCCACAAAGAGCCACGCAACCTCCTTGATCGGGCCAAAGGAAAAGTGGTTGCCCGCCATTGCCGTCTGGTTGGCCGTCTTGTAGGCGAGAAAGGCGGTTCCAAGCATCAGGATCTCGCGCAGGCCAACTGGCAGGCCGAGTGTGTGCAGGTCCGGCACACCGGGGATGACGTTCGGGTCGACGAAGACGAGTGCCACCGTGAGCGCGATCCACCCGAAGCCGCCCCACCCGTCCACGACGATGTGGCGGCGCGTCGGGACGGGATCGACGTCGTCGGTGTACTCGCCCGGCTCAATGTCGGGATCGCCGAGGACGACCGCCCGCTCGCGCCTGCTCTCGTCCGTGTTGCGGCGGTCGAACAGGTAGAAGACGCCGAGCAACACGACAAGGCTCGGCAGCCAGATGTACCAGACGTGCTCCAGCGTCCAGAAAAAGGGCACGCCGCGGAGGAAGCCGAGAAACAGCGGCGGGTCCCCGATGGGCGTCAGCGCGCCGCCGACGTTGGAGACGATGAAGATGAAAAAGACGATGTGGTACGGCTTCAGGCGGCCTGCATTGAGGCGCATGAACGGCCGGATGAGCAGCATCGACGCGCCCGTCGTGCCCATCACGTTCGCCAGAATCGCCCCAACGAGCAGCATCGTCGTGTTGGCCCGCGGTGTGCCCGCAAAGTCGGTCCGGATGAGGATGCTGCCGCTCGCGACGAACAGGGCCACGAGCAGGGCGATGAACGAGATGTACTCCTCGGCGGCGTGGAGAACAGGTGTCGGGTTGCCCGTGGCGAGATAGTACGCGGCGACGAGCGCGCCCAGTCCGACAGCCACCTTCGGGTAATGGTGGTGCCAGAAACGCTCGTAGAACAGCGGACCGGTTGCGATCATCGCCAGCAACACGACGAATGGAGTCACGAGCCACACCGGCGGCGCAGCTCCGCCGAGCAGGGCGACGGCCAGAGTCATCGCGCGCGCGGACCTGCAGCGGCTGGCGCGGCGTCGGGCGCCGTCGCGACGGGCATGGGCCACTGCACCGGCACGACCACGGCAACATCCGAGCCTTCGGCGGCGCGCGTCGCCACCGCCTTCGCCTGCGCCGTCGCCAAGACCGACTGCACGGCCGCCTCGGAGCGGGCGAGGAACGGGGCCGGGCCCATCCCGAGCCAGACCATCCCGATTACGAGCGGCATCAGGAGCGCGATCTCGCGGCCGTTGAGGTCGGTCATCGTCCGGTTCTCCTCGTCGGTGATCTCGCCGAAGAACGTCCGGTAGACCATGTAGAGCAGGTACACGGCGGCGAAGATGACGCCGGTCGTCGCGACGGCGATGAGGAGCGGGTTGCCGACCGTCGGCGAGTCGAACGAGCCGACCAGGATCATGAACTCGCCGACGAAGCCGTTGAGGCCCGGCAGGCCGGCCGAGGCGAAGACGCTGAACAGCATGAAGAACGTCAGGACCGGGACGGCCTTCGCGATGCCGCCGTAGTCCGCCATCGCGCGCGTGTGGCGCCGCTCGACGAGCATCCCGATGATGAGGAAGAGCGCGCCCGTGCTCAGCCCGTGGTTGACCATCTGGATGAGCGAGCCCTGAACCGCAACTGTGTCGAAGGCAAACAAGCCGAGGACGACGAACCCGAGGTGGCTCACCGACGAGTAGGCGACGAGCTTCTTGATGTCGGTCTGCGCGAACGCAACGAGCGCGCCGTAGACGATGCCGATGACGGCGAGGATCGCGATGGGCATGGCCCACGTCTGGCTCGCGTTCGGGAAGAACGGGATGACGAACCGCAGGAGGCCGTACGTCCCCATCTTAAGTAGCACGCCCGCGAGGACAACCGAGCCACCCGTCGGGGCCTGCGTGTGGGCGTCGGGCAGCCACGTGTGCAGCGGGAAGAGCGGCACCTTGATCATGAACGCGAGCGCGAACAGCCCGAAGAGCCACGCCTGCTGGCCGAGCGGGACGCCGTAGCTCGCGAGCGCGTACCAGTCCGTCGTGAAGCCACCGGCCGCGCCCGTCGCCTCGCCGGCTGCAAAGCCCAGCCACAGCACACCGACGAGCATCAGGAGCGACCCGACGAGCGTGTACAGCACGAACTTGATCGCCGCATACGTCCGGTCCTCGCCGCCCCAGACGCCGATGATGAACACCATCGGGATGAGCGTGAGCTCAAAGAAGACGTAGAACAGGAACAGGTCGAACGAGGCGAAGACGCCCGTCACGCCGGTCTGGAGCAGCAGGATGAGTGCGTAATACCCCTTATGCGCCTTTCCGATATAGGTCCAAGACGACAGCACGACGATCGGCCCGAGCAGCGTCGTGAGCAGGATCAGGAGCAGATTCAGCCCGTCGATGCCCACGTGATAGGTCGTGTCGACGCCGGGCAGCCACTGCACGAAGTCGGCCATCTGCGGCGCCGCAGCGGTCGAGACGCCCGGATCGAAGCCCATCCACAGCCCGAGCGAGAGCACGAACGTGACCGTCGTCACGGCGAGCGACGTCCACCGGATGCCCGCGACGCTCGGCATCGCCAGCACGGCGAGCGCGCCGAGGGCGGGCAGGAAGAGAACGAGCGAGAGGAGGCCGGGGAAAGGCACGGGACGTTCGGGGTTGGCTGCGCCGGCCATCGGCGCGAGGATCGGGGGTCGGGTCTTCGACAGCGGAGCACCCGCCTCAGGACGGGAGCGCCGCACCCGGTTTATCCAAACAGAAGGACGGCGACGACGAAGACGACGCCGAGCACGAGCGCGAGCGCGTACTGCTGCACCAAGCCCGTCTGGATGCGCTTCAGGTCGCGCGAGGCGGTCTGGAAGAGGCGGCCGACGCCGTTGACGCCGCCGTCGACGACCTTCTTGTCAAACGGCGCGAGGCCCTGGCGTGAGCCCTCGACGATGGGCGTCACGACGGCGGCGCCGTAGGCCTCGTCCCAGCCCCACTTGCGGCTCGCGCCGGCATAGACCCAGCCCAGGCCGCGCTTCACGCGCGCATCTGCGGCCACACCGCGGCGGCCGAAGCCCAGCCCGAGCCACGCCAGTGCCACACCCGCCACGGCGATGCCGAGCCCGAGGCCGAGCAGCCCCCACTCGGTCGCGTGCGACACGTGGTGGCCGAACGCGTAGTCGCGAACTGGGCCCGCCTCGCCCTCGTGGCCGACGAGCCACTCGTGGAGCCAGCTGTGTCCAAGCACCTCGGGGAGGCCGAGGAAGCCGCCGACGGCCGCGAGCGCGGCGAGCACGACGAGCGGGAGCGTCATCGTCCACGGGCTTTCGTGGGCGTGGACCGAGTGGTTGCCGGGCCAGCGGCTCTCGCCCTCGAACGTGAGCAGGTACGCCCGCGTCATGTAGACGGCCGTCAGGAGCGCCGTAACCAGCCCGACCACCCACAGAGCTAGGTAGGCGATGTTGCCTTCGGGCGACGTGCCGGCGAGGTACGTCCGGAAGAGGATCTCGTCCTTGGAGAAGAAGCCCGACAGCGGCGCGATGCCCGCAATGGCGAGAGTGGAGATGAGGAAGGTCCAGCGCGTGAGCGGCATGCCCTTCTTGAGGCCGCCCATCGTCCGCATGTCCTGCGCGTCGAACGGGCCGTCGTAGGGCAGCGGGTCGTTCCGGAGCGGGTTCTGGTGCGCCTCGGAGTCGAGCGGCGTGTGCGCGTCGTCGTGCCCGTGGACGTGCTTGGCGGGAATCAGACCCTTGTGCTCCAGGTCGTGCTCGACGTGGTGCATCGCGTGGATGACGCTCCCGGACCCGAGGAAGAGGCAGGCCTTGAAGAAGGCGTGCGTCATCACGTGGAAGATGGCGACGTAGAACGCGCCGACACCCGTCGCGAGAAACATGTAGCCGAGTTGGCTCACGGTCGAGTACGCGAGGACCTTCTTGATGTCGTTCTGCGTGATCGCGACCGTCGCGGCCATGATCGCCGTCAGAGCGCCGATCGTCGCGATGATCGCCATCACGGTCGGCGCCTGGAGCACGAGCGGGCTCATCCGCGCGAGCAGGTACAGGCCCGACGTGACCATCGTCGCGGCGTGGATAAGCGCCGAGACGGGCGTCGGGCCCGCCATCGCGTCGGGCAGCCAGACGAAGAGCGGGATCTGGGCCGACTTGCCGGTCGCGCCGATAAACATCAGCAGAACGATCCAGAAGGCCGTCCCGCCGGTCATGAGCGCGAGGCTCGGGGCCGAGAGCATCGTCGTGAAGTCGAACCCGAACGGGCCGGTCGTGCCCGCGGTCACCGTCTTGAAGACGAGAAACATCGCCATCAGAAAGGCGAAGTCGCCGATGCGGTTGACGATGAACGCCTTGTTGGCCGCGGCCGAGTTCTTGAGATCGGTGTACCAGTACCCGATGAGCAGGTACGAGCACAGCCCGACGCCCTCCCACCCGAGAAACAGCACGACGAGGTTCTCGGCCAGAACCAGGTTCAGCATCGCGAAGATGAACAGGTTCAGGTACGGGAAGAACCGCCAGAACCCGCCGTCGCCGTGCATGTACCCGATCGAGTACAGGTGAATGAGGCTCCCGATACCCGTCACGATGAGCGTCATCAGGAGCGAGAGCTGGTCAACGCGGTACGCGAAGTCGACCTGCAGGTCACCGGCCCGCATCCACGTGAAGTACCGCACGACCTCGGGCTCGCCGGTAAATCCGAGAAACAGCGCGATGGCGGCGCCGAACGGCACGAGCACAGCCGCGAGCGCGAGCCCGCCGACAAGCCACTCGTTCTTGCGCCATGCGGGCGCGAACAGTCCCATCATCCCGTTGAAGGCCGCCATAAACAGCGGCGGGAGCAGGATGAGCTGAACGAGGAGTTCCATCGAGAAGGGATTCAGGTGTCGGTCGGGAGTCGAGTGCGGCGGGTTTCCCCGGCCCTGCGCCTCTATCCCCTAAACAGAGACATCTCGTCGACGTTGACCGAGAGCGTGTTGCGGAAGAGCGCGATGACGATGGCCAGCCCCACGGCCGCCTCGGCCGCGGCGACGGACATCACGAAGAAGACCAGGATCTGCCCGTCGACGTCGCCGAAGGACTGGCTGAAGGCGACGAGGCTCAAGTTGACTGCGTTGAGCATCAGCTCGATGCTCAGGAAGACCACGATCACGTTGCGCCGCAGCAGCACGCCGAGCACGCCGATCGTGAACAACACCGCGCTGAGCGAGAGGTACCAGGTGAGGTCCATTCGGGGGAGGGTGACGGGTGTCCGGGAGGGCAGATCGGGGCGGCCTGCATGGCGTCCCGCTTCCTGCTCACCGGCTACCCTAGACGAGCTTCTTCTTGGCGAGGAGGACGGCGCCGATGGTCGCGCCGAGCAGCAGGACGCCGATGATTTCGAGCGAGAAGGCGTGGTCCGTGAGCAGTGACACGCCGAGTGCGCCGACGTCGGTCTGTGCCACGCGCTCGACGTCGGCGGCCGTGGTCCCCGCGGGGCCAGCCGCGCCCGGCACGCGGACTGCGACGACCGTCAGCAGTTGCGCCAGCACGG
>DASVSE010000556.1:0-1752 GCA_036388235.1 Rubricoccaceae bacterium
CTGCAAGCCGGTGTGCGGCGCGTCGGGACAGGCCCGGCGGCGTCGCACCCTGTGTTCGCCCGACAGGCTGCGGCGGTTCCAAAAGGGGCCGTGAAATGCCTCGTCGCCGCAGAGCAGACGGTTAGACGCTCGGATCTGGACCTGGGCTCAGTGCGCTGCCGAGGCGCTCGGCGAGGGCTGCCGCTTCGATCTCGACGCGTGCCCGCAGACGGTCCGCCTCGGCACGGGCGGCATACAGCTCCTCGGCCATTTCGAGCGTCGCGAGGACGGCGTGCGTGAGGTCGGGCTGGCTCGGAAGCGCCTGCCGCAGCCGCCGCAGGCGCTCGTCGACGCGCTGCGCGAGGTGGACCGTGTAGTCCTCGTCGCCAGGGGCGACGCGGAGCGGGTAGTCGCGGTCGAGAATGCGGACCCGGATCGGGATGGGCGTCGGCTCGCTCATGCGTCCTCGTCAGGCTGGCCATCGAGGGGGGCAGGCGGTGCGTCGGCCTCGCTGCCAAGCACGTCAGGGGCCGCGAGGACCTCGTCGAGGGCGTCGATAAAGCCCTGAACGCGCGCGCGGAGGACGTCGGGGTCGCCCGCGCCGGGCAGGACGAGTGCAGGCGACTCGTCGCCGAGGCCCTCTTGCAACTCGGCGACGCGGGCCGCGAGGGCGGCGTTGTCGGCACGGAGGCGCTCGATTTCGCGCACGGCCGCCTCGACGCGCTCGCGCAGGCGTGACAGGGCACGCCACTCGGTCGGGGGCGGGGCGACAGCGCGGGACGTCGCGTCGGGCTCCATCGGGGCGGCGGGGGTGAGGGGCGCCAAGATAGGCACCGCGATCTCCGGCGGCCGAAGCCGGGCTATTGCCGAAGGATGGCGCCGTGTGCGCGCTCCAGCGCCCCGACAACGCGCCGCACGCGGCCGTCGACCTCGGCGTCGCGCAGCGTGCGGTCCGCGCCGAGCGTGAGCGCGAACGCGAGGCTCTGCGTGCCGGCCGGAATGCGGTCGCCGCGGTAGACGTCGAACAGACGCGCGGAGAGCAGAAGCGGGCCCGCCGCCTCGCGGATCGTCGCGAGCAGCGGACCGGCCGCCGTCCCCTCGGGCACGACGACGGCGATGTCCCGCTCGACGGCCGGGTGGCGCGAGATCGGCGCGTAGCGCACGACGCTCGCGCGGGCCGTGACGGCGGCAATGGCCGCGCCATCGAGTTCGGCCACGAACAGGCCACCGCGCAGGTCGCCAGCGAGCGCATCGGCAAGGCGCCCGACGACGCCGAGCCGGCGACCCTGCGCCGACAGCACGAGCCGGTACGCTGCGACGCCCGACGGCGCGGGTTCGGGCGTTTCCTCGATGCCCGTCACGCCCAGGTCAGCGAGCACGTCCAGGACAAGGCCTTTGAGGTCGAACACGTCGATGGGGCGCGCGGGGCGGTCCCACGCGGCCCGCTCGGCGAGGCCGAACATCGCCAGCCCGAGGCTCGGCGTCTCGTGGTAGCCGTCGACGGGCGTCTCCTCACCGTCGGCGGCACGCGCGTACGTGTGGCCAACGTCGACGAGGCGGAGCGCGTCGGCGCCGCGGGCGGCGTTGTAGGCCGCTGCCTGAACGAGCCCGGGCAGCAGGCTTGGCCGGAGGGCCGCCATTTCCTGCGAGATCGGGTTGAGCGTCTCGACAGGGGCACGGCCGTGGCCGGTCCATGCCGGGTCTGCATAGGCCGCAGCCGTCGCGGCCGAGACGAGGGAGTTGGTGGCGAGGTCGTGGAAGCCGAACGCGACG
>DASVSE010000557.1:0-2239 GCA_036388235.1 Rubricoccaceae bacterium
GGGCGATGGAGACGCGGGCGTCGAGGCGTTCGGCGACGGCTGGCGAGAGGCCATGCGCCTCGCTGCCGAACACCAGGGCCGTGCGCACGGGCGGCACCCACGCCTGCGCGTCCGTCCCGCCCAGGTCCGCCCCCCACAGCGCCGATCCCGAGGCGGCCAGCACGGCGAGGGCGGCGCCGAGGTCTGGCACGCGGACGAGCGCAACGTCCCACAGGCCGCCCATCGCCGCACGGACGGCCTTGGGCCCCTCGGGGTCCGCCGACCGAGAATCGACGACGACGGCATCAACGCCGAACCACGCGGCCGAGCGGATAAGCGCGCCAACGTTGCCGGGGTCCTGCACACCGTCCAGCAGCACGACGGACGGCAGTGCCGCGAGCGCGTGGACGTCAGACGAGACGACGCGGCGCGAAACGGCGACGATGCCCTGCGACGCTTGGGCGTCGCTGATGCGCTCGACCTCGTGCGCCGGCACCACCGAGACGCGCACGCCGGCCCGCGCGGCCACGTCTGCAATCCGCGGCTGCCCGACGGCGTCCTCGGCGATGACGATTTCGGCTAGCGGCGCTCCGGCGGCCACGGCCGCCTCGACCGACCGGACGCCCTCGACGAGAAAGGCGCCATGGGCATCGCGCCCGCGGCGGCGGTGGAGCGAGGCGAGATCGTGGAGGCGCTGCCGGGTCATCGCAGGCGGCCCGTCGGGGCGTGGGAACGCCGACAGGATACGCGCCGGCACGTGGGCCTTGTACCCCGCACTCGGAACACGGGTAGCACCACAGGCGGGACGCCCTTGACAAAAAAATCGGAAGCGCTTCCGATGCGTTCTTGGCGCGTTGTGTCCCGGTTTGCGAGTGGCAGCCCGCGACCCGATCTGCGGGCCGCGTACCTTCGGCGCCGTTCCCCCTGACTCCCACCTGCCCTCCCAGGTCGCATGCCTACTGCCTTCAAGCGCGACGCGCACAGCCGCGCCGTCTACCAGGAGCCCACCCCGCACCTCAACAAGGACAACCCGTTCCAGGACATGATGGAGCGGTTCGACGTCGCGGCCGAACTGCTCGAGCTCGACACCGGCCTCTACGAGTACCTCCGGAGCCCCTCCCGCATCCACATCACGTCCATTCCGGTGATGATGGACTCGGGCGAGCTCAAGGTCTTCGAGGGCTTCCGCGTGATCCACAACGAGGTCCTCGGGCCCTCGAAGGGTGGCATCCGCTTCGCGCCCGACGTCCACCTCGACGAGGTCAAGGCACTCGCGGCGTGGATGACGTGGAAGTGCGCCGTCGTCGGCGTGCCCTTCGGTGGCGCCAAGGGTGGCATCACGTGCGACCCGCACTCGATGTCTAACGGCGAGCTGGAGCGGCTCACGCGGCGCTACACGGCTAACCTCATGGACGTGTTCGGGCCCGAGAAGGACATCCCGGCACCGGACATGAACACGAACGAGCAGACGATGGCGTGGATTCTGGACACGTACTCGATGCACGTTAAGCGGACCGAGTACGCCGTCGTGACGGGCAAGCCGATTCTCATCGGCGGCTCGCAGGGCCGCCGCGAGGCGACCGGCCGCGGCGTAATGACGACGACGCTCGCCGCGATGGAGCGCCTCGGGCTGACGCCGGCCGAGTGCACCGTCGCCGTGCAGGGATTCGGCAACGTCGGCTCGATCGCCGCCGAACTCCTCGCCGAGCAGGGCTGCAAGATCGTCGCCGTGAGCGACGTCACGGGCGGCTACTACAACGCCGCCGGCATCGACATTCCCGCGGCGATGGCCTACTCGGCCTCGAACGGCAACAAGCTCTCCGGCTTCGGCGGGGCAGAGCCGATCACCAACGAGGAGCTTCTCGCGCTCGACGTGGACGTGCTCGCGCCGTGCGCCAAGGAGAACCAGATCACCGAGCGCAACGCCGACGCCGTCAAGGCCAAGATCGTCGCCGAGGGCGCCAACGGCCCGACGACGCCCGAAGCGGACACGATCCTCGACGCCAAGGGCATCCTCGTCATCCCGGACATTCTCGCCAATGCCGGCGGTGTGACCGTCTCGTACTTCGAGTGGGTCCAGGACCGCCAGGGCTACTTCTGGAGCGAGGAGCGGGTCAACAACCGCCTCAACCGGATGATGGCTGAGGCCTTCAACAAGGTCTACGATGCGGCGCAGAAGTACAACACGAGCCTGCGCATCGGGGCCTACGTCATCGGCATTGAGAAGGTCGCCGGAGCCCTCAAGCTCCGCGGCATCTAC
>DASVSE010000558.1:0-2295 GCA_036388235.1 Rubricoccaceae bacterium
CGTCAGATTCTCCCACCGGTCATGCAGCTTATGGGCCGCGGGGCGGACGACGACGTTCTGTTCTCACGCGTTGAGTTCTCGCTGTTCCGTGCGCACCTTGAGCCGTCGTCCGGTTTCCAGACGGCGCAGTTGCGACTCGTCCAGCGCGCGCTCGGCAAAGGGCCGCTCCTCGACCTGCGCGTCTTTCCGGGCGGTGCTTACGGGAAGCACTACACCGGCTCGCCGTGCGGACACGTCTCGCTCGCCGATCCCGTGATCCTGCGTGGGGCTGTCGAGACGGCTGCCCCGCCGACTGGGACGCCGGCGTGGATGGCGGGCGAACTGGACCGCCTCGTCCACCTCGTCCTCGCGCGCATACCGGCGCTCGGAGGCGATGCGCCGGCCCCGCCGGCCGTCTCGCGCCTCCACCCCGACGACATCGAGCGGGCCGTGGCCCGCTTCGCCGCCACCGTCGGCTCCGACGCGCCGCCGACAGCGACCGACGACTTCCGCGCGGACCTCACGCGCGCGGCCGAGGCGGAGAACGCGCGCCGCGACGGACTCGGCGCCGCGCGCGCTGGTGCCTTTGCGCTTCAGGCCGGCTCGCCGGGCGCCGCCCTCGTCCACGTCCTCAACCGCCTCGTCGCCGTGGACGACGCGCTCCACAGCCCGCGAACCGACTCATTCCTGACGGTCCATCGCAAGACGGTCCGCCGCCACGTCGCCGACGACTCGGGCACGGGCGGCGGCGGGATGCCGTACCTCGTCACGAGCCAGCGCTTTCTGCTGCCCCTCTTCCCCGCCCTCGTCGCCTACCTCGACCTCGACGACCCTGTCGGGGCATGACGCGTTTACCCGACCCACCGCGGGACGGCCAGCATCGCCGCCCAGACGGGGAACGCGCACGCGAACAGGACGCCGGCGACGAGCGGCGTCTGGTCCAGCCACCCCGCCCGCGACAGCAGGTTGTACCAGTCATGCGCCTCCGGCCCGAGCCCGCCGAGCAGCGGCATCGCCCGTGCCTGCGCGTCGGCCGCGTAGGCCGCGACGTCGATCCAGTTCTGGCCGAGCCACACGAGCGACAGCTGCACGCCCAGCCGCGAGTCGCTCGCGAACGCGATCCACGCCCACAGGCACGGGAAGACGAGCTGGAGGATGGACCCGCCCGCGATGGTCAGGAACTCGCCGAAGAAGCGGAACACGAAGTGGCCGGCCTCGTGCGGGAGCAGGTTCAGGCTGTGGACCAGAAACCAGGGCAGCCCTAGTGCCCCCGACTGCCCGTACGGCACCGTAGCGAAGTAGACGCAGAGGGGCAGCAGAAGGAGGCCCGACGCGTACTCGGCGGCGACGAAGCGCTGGCGGGATGTGAACGCGAGCATGGCCGGGAGGCAGCGAAACACGAGGATCGGCCAGATTGCTGAGGGCTGAACCGACGCGCCGGGGCACGAACCGGCCGGCCGGCGGCGTACCCTTCCCGCTCCCCTCCGCCCGCGCATGGCCGCCCTCCTCACGCCCGAAGCCCTCGCTCGCGTCGCCTCGATGGAGCTGCGCGCGCGGCTCATCGTCGAGGGCTTCCTGACGGGCCTCCACCGGAGCCCCTTCCACGGCTTCTCGGTCGAGTTCGCCGAACACCGCGCCTACTCGGCCGGCGACGAGCTGCGGCACGTCGACTGGAAAGCGTACGGCCGCAACGACCGTCTCTCAGTGAAGCGCTTCGAGCAGGAGACGAACCTGCGCCAGACGGTCGTGCTGGACACGTCGGCCTCGATGCGCTACGCCGGAGCGGCGGGCGTGACCAAGCTGACCGTCGCGGCGACGCTCGCGGCGGCCCTCCACGCCCTGATGGTTCGCCAGCGCGATGCGACGGGCCTTGCGGCCTTCGACCGGGCCGTCCACACGCACATCCGCCCTGGCACGACGCGCGCCCACCTCGCGCGCCTTTTCGCGACGCTCGACCGCCTCGCGACGTCTCCGCCCGCACCCGACGCCGAGACGGGCGTCGCGGCCGCTCTCCACGACGTCGCCGAGCGCATCCCGCGCCGCGGGCTCGTGATCGTTTTGTCAGACCTGTTCGACGCCTCGGGTACGGTCACCGAGACTGTCCGCGCGCTCCAGCACCTGCGCCACCGCGGCCACGAAGTCGTCGTGTTCCACGTTCTCGACGCCGCGACCGAGCGCCGCTTCGCCCTGCCCGATGCGCCGGTCCGCGTGCGCGACCTCGAAACGGGCGAGGAGCGGACCGTCCTGCCCGCCCAGATCCGGACCGAGGTGACGGCCGCCGCCGAGGCGTTCATTGCCGAGATGCAGCGCCGCTGC
>DASVSE010000559.1:0-2612 GCA_036388235.1 Rubricoccaceae bacterium
CGAGCCCGAGAAGAAGCCGACCGGGGCCGGCGTGTTCACGAACTGCGCGTCGAGGCGCGCAAAGTCGGCACCCGTGTTGGAGTACTGGTTCGAGATCCACACGTAGGGCGTGCGGCCCGAGAAGAGGCCCGTGCCACCGCGGACCTGCAGGCGCTGGCCGCCGAGGGTCGGGGTGGAGTAGTTGATCCCGAGGCGGGGCGAGACGAGCAGGTTGCCGTTGGGCACCTCCTCGGTCGACAGGTCCGAGTAGTCCTCGAACTGCGGCCCGGAGTAACCCGCACCAGCGTTGTACGCTGCGACGGTCGCGTCGGGGTTCTGGCCCGTCGCCGTGGCGTAGGCGCGGACGTAGGCCTCCTCGCGGAAGGCCGGCAGCAGCGTCACCTCGGCGCCCTGTGCGTCTACGGCCGCGCCGCCCGAGACGAGCGGGTTGAACGTCGGCTTGTCCGGGAAGACGGGCAGGTCCAGGCGGAGGCCCGCCGTGACGCGGAAGTCCGGCGTGACGGACCACACATCCTGGGCGTAGAGCCCGAGCTGCGCCCCGACAAACCGCGCCTCCGGCGTGTCGCCCGAGGCGACGAGGCGCGTCGGGGCGCCGTTGGTGCCGAGGATCAGGCGGCCCTGGTCGTCGAAGGCCAGCGGGCTGGCGTACGAGAACCGGTAGCGGCTCGGCGAGCCCAGGCGGAAGGCGTCGAGGGCCGACTCGTTCTGGCCGTCGCCGTCGAGGTCCGAGCCGATGGCCGAGAACTCGTAGGAGCCGTAGAAATCCTGGATGAACAGGTTCCGGAAGCGGAACAGCTGGTTGGACGTGCCGAGCGTGAGGGCGTGCTGGCCGGCCGTGTAGTTCAGGTTGTCCGTGAACTCGAAGAGGTCCTGGTCGAGCGCGTTGGCCTGGCTGGAGCGCTCAACGCCGGTCTGCAGGAAGTCCGTCCCGTTGGTGCCGAGGCGAACCGTGACGGACGGGAACCGCGAGGCGTCCTCGACGAAGCGGTTGTCGCGGATCGACGTGTACACGAAGCGCGCCTCGTTGGTCACGCGCGTGCCGAACGTCGAGTAGAGCTGCGCGGCCGACGAGTTCTGCGTGCTCCGGAAGTCGTAGAAGCGGTTCGAGAGGTCGAAGGTGCTCTGCGAGCGCGTGTTGCCCTGGTCGTCGCCGGCGCGGACAAAGTTGTGGCGCAGCGAGAAGCGGTGGCGCGAGCTGATGTTCCAGTCCAGCTTGGCGAGCAGCTTGCCCGACGAGCGGCCGTTCGAGATCAGGTCCGCCGTGCCGGGGTCGTAGCCGTAGGTGTTCTGCGCGATGCCGATAAACTGCGCGACCGTCTCGGTCGTGGCCGGGAAGATGTTGGCCGCGCCCGAGCCGATGAGGCCCGTCTCGTTCGGGAAGTCGCTCGTCGCGTACTCGCCCGTCAGGAAGAAGAACAGCTTGTTGCGCAGGATCGGCCCGCCGAGCGTGCCGATGTAGAGGTTGTCCGTGAACGTCGGGTACGGCGTCGAGAAGCCCGTCGTCGGGATCGTGCGGTTGCCGACAAAGTCCTGGTTGCGCGTGAGCACCCGCAGCGAGCCGCGGAAGTCGTTGGTGCCGGAGCGCGTGACGACGTTGATGAGGCCGCCCGTAAAGTTGCCGTAGCGGACGTCGAACGGCGCGACCTCGACGTTGACCTGCTCGACGGCGTCGAGCGAGACAGGCTGCGTGCCGGACTGCCCGCCGGGCGTGCCCGAGCCGGCGAGGCCGAAGACGTCGTTGAGCGTCGCGCCGTCGACCTGGATGTTGTTGAACCGGTTGTTGCGGCCGCCGACGCTGGACCCGCTGTTGCTCACCGACGTGAGCGGCGAGAGGCGCGCGAAGTCTGCGAGCGAGCGCGAGATCGTCGGCAGGGCCTCGATGTCCTCCTCGCCGACGTTCGTCGAGGCGCCCGTGCGGTCCTGCGAGATCGCGGCCCCGGACGTCGCGGTGACTTCGATTTCGCCGAGCGCAGCGTCGTCGCTCGAGAGCGTGAACGAGACGGTCTGAACCTGTGCAAGCGACAGCGAGAGGTCCGTCTGTGTCTGGGTCCGGAAGCCGACGAAGCTGGCCGAAACGGTGTACGGCCCGCCGACGCGGAGGCCGCGGAGGTCGTAGCCGCCGTCGCCGCGCGTGGCGGCGCGGTACGGCGTGCCGGAGGGCTCGTGGACCGCGAGGACGGTCGCCCCGGGCAGCGGCTGCCCGTCTGCGTCGAGGACGGTGCCGCTGATCGCGGCGGAGATGCCCTGCGCGTGCGCACCGGGCGCGGCGACGGCGAGGAACAGCGCCACGAGGGCGGCGCCGAGGGGTAGCAAGTGCGTTCGCATAACCGGGGGTTAGGAAGGACGACCGGGTGGAGAGTCCGGCAGGAGCGCGGACGGTCGGCAGCGGCAACGTAGCGCGAAGATCCCGGCGTTGGGTGAAGCCGGAGTTGAGTCACACGCGATTAATGTGGGCAGCGCCCGCCGCGCCGCAAAGCGCTTCCGGACTGCGCC
Organism: Rubricoccaceae bacterium; assembly: GCA_036388235.1. Classification (GTDB taxonomy): domain Bacteria; phylum Bacteroidota; class Rhodothermia; order Rhodothermales; family Rubricoccaceae; genus DASVSE01. The sequence goes on from DASVSE010000559.1 coordinate 2,494, forward strand.
GTCTATGTCGTGCATTTGCGGGATGCCTAACCGGCCGATTGTGGCCCTGAGGCTTCTCCAGGGCATTTCGATCGGCCCCATCGCATGTGGGGTCACGTGCGCGCGTCTGAGCGGCTTCT
>DASVSE010000560.1:0-3218 GCA_036388235.1 Rubricoccaceae bacterium
CCCGCATTCCCTGATGGCCGGTCGCCGTTTCCCGTTCCCCTGATGCGCGTACTGCTCTTCGCCCTCGCTCTGACCGTTCTCGCGCCCGCTGCCCGCGCGCAGACACCGGATTCGACGGGCATCCCGGCCGACTCGACGGGCAATCTCGACGCGACATTCGAGGCGCTGCTCGAAGACGACGCCGACGGCGACCCGACCGAGCTGCTCGAACTCCTCGTCGACCTGCGCGACAACCCGCTCGACGTCAACACGGCCACGGCCGACGAGCTGGCCCAGATTCCCGCGCTGACGCCGCTCATCGCGGGCGACATCGTGCGCGTGCGCGCGGCGCGCGGTGGGTTCACGAGCCTGCCGCAGCTGCGCGAGGTGCCCGGCGTGACGGCACAGGTCTACCTCAACGCCCGCCCGTACCTGAGCATCGGCCCGCGCCTCCAGACGGCTGCCGCCCGCAACGTGCGCTTTCCGCGCGCCCCGCGCCCGTCCGAGATCGCCGCCGGTCTTCAGTACACGACCACGCAGCGCGTCCAGCGGCGCCTCAACGAGCAGGCCGGCTACGTCATCGGCGAGGGCGACTCGACGCGGGCCTTTGCCGGCTCGCCGGAGCGCATCTACACGCGCTTCACGGCCGCGTACCGCCGCCAGTTCAGCGTCAACGTGACGCTCGAAAAGGACCCTGGCGAGGCGTTCGCCTTCGACACGGGCACGAACACGTACGGCTACGACTACGTCTCGGCGCACGCCGCGATTCTCCGCTCGGGCCGCATCGAGGCGCTCGTCCTGGGCGACTTCGTGGCCGAGTTCGGGCAGGGCGTCGCGCTGTGGCGCGCGTCGGGCTTCGGCAAGGGGCCGGACGCCGTCGGCGGGCCCGTCCGGTCCGGGCGCGGCATCCGGCCGTACGGGTCGGTCGACGAGAACAACTTTTTCCGCGGCGCCGCGCTGTCCTTCGCCGTCACGCCCGGCGTCGTGGCGACGGCCTTTGCGAGCCGCCGCGCCCGCGACGCGAGCCTCGACACGCTCGCGTTCGACATCGACGACCCGGACCTGCCGCCCGACGCCGTCGACGGGGCCGTGATCACGTCGCTCTCGGCGACGGGCCTGCACCGGACGCCGGGCGAGCTGGCGCGCAAGGACGCCATCGAGGAGACGCTTCTCGGCGGGGCCATCGAGATGCGGCGCGTCGGGCGGACCGTGCAGGCCAAGGTCGGGCTCGTCGCGACGCAGGCGGCGTTCGACACGCCACTTGTCCGCGGGACGCGGCCGGACCAGATCTTCGACTTTGCCGGCTCGTCGGCGACGACGGTGAGCGTCTACGGCGAGGCGCGCACGCGCGCCCTGCAGGCCTTCGGCGAGGCCGCGCGCGGGCCGGGCGGCGGCATGGGCGGCGTCCTCGGCTTGGGCGCCGACGTCGGCGGCGGGACCGAGTTGCTCCTCGTCGGCCGCCACTACGACCGCGACTTCACGAGCCTCCACGGCTACCCGTTCGGCGAGCGCAACGGTATCGGCCGCAACGAGACGGGCCTCTACGCGGGGATCCGCCTGCGCCCGAGCCGCCAGTGGACCGTCAACGCGTACGTGGACCAGTACCGCTTCCCGTACCTCCGCTTTACGGTCCCGCGCCCGAGCCAGGGCCGCGAGGCCCTCGTCACGGCCGAGGTCCGCCCGCGGAGCTACCTCCGCGGCTACATCCAGGCGCGGACCGAGACGCGCGAGGTCGGCATCGACGCGGGCAACGTCATCCCGGGCTCGACGGTCGGCGGGCTCGGCGATCAGACGCGTCAGACGCTGCGCGTGCAGGGCGAGTGGGACGCTTCGCGGACGGTCCGCTTCCGGGCACGCGTCGAGGGCTCACGCTCGGTCCGCGAGGCCGTCCCGGGTGAGCCTCGGCCCGAGGCGACGACCGGCGCCCTCGTCTACCAGGACGTCCGCGTCCAGGCGCGGCCGTGGCTGCGCGTGGACACGCGCCTCGCCCTCTTCCGGACGGACGACTACGACAGCCGGCTCTACGCCTTCGAGAACGACCTCACAGGCGTTTTCGCGATCCCGGCGCTCTCGGGACGCGGCGTGCGGGGCTACGTCCTCGCCGCGGCCGAGCCGCTCCCCGGGCTCGTCGTGCAGGCCAAGCTCGCCTCGACGTGGCTCCGCGGCGTCCGCCGGGTCGGCTCGGGCGACAGCGAGGTCCAGGGCAACCGCGTGAGCGACGTCGGCGTGCAGTTGCGCTACCGGTTCTAAGGCGTTCAGCGCCCGCTTCGCGGCGGAGCGGCTGCTTCAGGCTCGAACACGACCGAGTCGAGGTCGCCGACGACACTGAGCAGGTGCGCCTGAGCAGCCTGAACGCCGGCGTTGAAGACGGCCGGGCCAGCCGCGGCGAGGACGGCGTCGAGCAGGAAGCCGGCCTGCAGGTCGCCGATGCGCTCGTCGCGCTCGTCGCGGAAAAACACCTGAATGGCCTCGATGGCCAGCGAACGCCCGGGGGCGGGAAGCGAGACGGGCATTGGAGAAGAGAGCGGGAGCCGAAACGTACCGCGGCGGGTCGAATCGGCCCTCCCCCTTTGCGATGGCCGACCCGCTCACCGACGTGCTCGTCGCCCTCGAAGCCGCCTCGCAGCGCGCGACCTACGGCGCCGTCGCGGGCTACCTCGGCGCCGTGCCGTACTTCCTGATGAGCGGCCGGCCGCGCGACCCGCTCCACTCGTGGGTGGTCGGCACCAAGACCGGCCTCCCGACCGGGTACGGCCCCGACGAGACGCACACGGACCTGCTTCGCCACGAGCATGTCCTGCGGACGCCGGACGAGGTCGCGGATCTGATGAACCGGCCGGCGAGCTAGCGCACGGCCTATGGCGTCGGCGCGCGAAACAGGTCGGCGGCAGCGGCAAAGTGCTCGGCCGTGCCGACGAGGACGAGCCGGTCGCCGGCCTCGACGCGGAAGCGGCCGTCGGGACTCGCCGTCGTCGCCTCGCCGCGGCGGACGGCCAGGACCGTGATCTCGTGCTGCCGCCGAAGCGCGAGCGCTTCGAGCGTCTGCCCCGCAGCCGGCGCACCCGGGCGGACGGCGACGGCGCGCGTGTGCATCCCATCCTCGTCGAGGCCCTGGAGGACCATCAGGTGCGCCTCCTGAATAGAACCCCGCATCACGCCGTAGTCCTCGGAGCGGAGCGTCCGCACGAGGCGGTCGATCTCGTCGGGGGCGATCGTGTACGCGTTGAGGACGTGCGAGA
>DASVSE010000561.1:0-6632 GCA_036388235.1 Rubricoccaceae bacterium
CGGCCTCCCGCCCGCGCTCGCCCGCGCCCTCGTCCTCCGCGGCGTCCGGTCGTTCGACGAGGCCCGGACGTTCTTCCGGCCGGCCCTCTGTGGGCTCCACGACCCGTTCGGGATGCGCGACATGGACGTCGCCGCCGAGCGCGTGGCCCGGGCGATCCGCGACGGCGAGCGGGTCCTCGTCTACGGCGACTACGACGTCGACGGGACGACCTCGACGGCCATGATGCTCACGTTCCTGAAGTCCCAGGGCGTCGACGCCTCGTTCTTTATCCCCACCCGGTTCACGCACGGGTACGGGCTCAGCCCGGACGGGCTCGACGTCGCCGTCGAGCGCGGGGCCACTCTCGTCGTCGCCCTCGACTGCGGGATCACGGCCGTCGCCGAGGCCGACTACGCCCGGTCCGTCGGGCTCGACCTCGTCATCTGCGACCACCACACAGCCGGCCCGGTCCTGCCCGACGCCGTCGCCGTGCTTGACCCCAAGCGGCCCGACTGCGATTACCCGTTCGACGGCCTCTCGGGCTGCGGCGTGGGCTTCAAGCTCATCCAGGCGGTGCTCCAGACGCTCGGCCTGCCCGAGGAGGAGGCATGGCCCTACCTCGACCTGGTCGCCGTCTCGACAGCGTCCGACATCGTCCCGATGATCGGCGAGAACCGCATCCTCATGCGGGCGGGCCTGAAGCAGCTGTGCGACGCGCCGCGCGTCGGGATCGCCGCGCTCGCGGCCAAGGCGGGGGTAGACCTCACGTGCTGCACGTCGTCCAAAATCGTTTTTCAGCTCGGGCCGCGCATCAACGCCGCCGGGCGGATCGAGGACGCGGCGATGGCCGCCGAACTGCTCGCGGCGTCCGACCCCGACGAGGCCCGTCGCCTCGTCGACGACATTGAGGCGCTCAACATGCGCCGCCGCGAGCTCGACCGCGCCACGCGCGACGAGGCCATCGTGATCGCCGAGCGCCTCATGGAGGCGGATCCGGTCGCCCTCGTCGTGTACCACCCGGGCTGGCATCCGGGCGTCGTTGGGATCACCGCGAGCCGCATCGCCGAGCGCTTCCACCGCCCGACGGTCCTGCTGACGTCCAATGGGACCGGCGGACCAGCCAAGGGGTCGGCCCGCTCTGTCAAGGGCATCTCGATCTACGACGCGCTCGCGCAGTGCACGGACCTGCTGGACCGCTTTGGCGGCCACGCCTTCGCGGCCGGCCTCGCGCTTCCCGTCTCGAATGTCGACGCGCTCCGCGAGCGCCTGCAGGATGCCGTCCGAAGTGCGCTCCTGCCCGACGCGCTCGTGCCCGAGATCGACATCGACGCCCACCTCGACCTCCGCGACGTCACGCCGCGTTTCTGGAACGTGCTCAAGCAGTTCCACCCGCACGGCCCCGACAACGACCGGCCCCTGTTCTGGGGCCGCGGCCTGCGCGTGGCCGGCCAGCCGACGCTCGTCGGCGCGCAGAAGCAGCATCTGCGGATGCGCGTCCAGCAGGACGCCGACGGCCCGACGTTCCCCGTCATCGGCTTCAACCTCGCCGACCGCCACGCTGCGGCCCTCGCGTCGGTCCGCCGCGGGCGCCCGCTCGACCTCGCCTTCGAGGTCGACGAGAACGACTGGAATGGCCGGACATCGCTTCAACTCCGCGCCGTCGACGTGCGCCTGCCCGACGCCTGAACCTGCACTTGCGTCAGCACCGCTGGTTCTCAAGCCACAGGTGGGCCCGAGCGGCACTACGTGCGACTCCGGGAGTCGCCAAAGCGGTCCAGCATGGCCCGCTCGGCGGACGGACCCCGCTCTAGTCTGCTGAAGTGGTTTAGTGAAGCGGGGCGATGATCCGAGTGTGGAACCTGGTCGTGCGTGTGGTTTGATGGTGGGACGTTCGGCTCCGCGCGTGTTGAGTGCGCTCGGCGGGTAGTCCAGACGACCTCATGTGGGGGTTAGAAAAAGTGTGGCCGTCGCTCAGGTGAGCACAAAGTGGTCTGGTGGACGAACAATGCGGCCTAGTAGCCTGGAGAGGTTCTCGCCTGGCACCGGTGCCGTGGCATCCGCCCTTTCCACTCTTCCTGTCTCTCCATGGAGTCCCTCCTCACACCGTCCGGAGCGCCGTCGTCGCGCCGTGACTTCTTCAAGCGGGCCAGCCTCGGCGCCGGCGTGCTCGCCTCCGCCTCCGCCCTTCAGGCCTGCGACTCGGACGAGCCCGATCCCGATGGCGGTGCAGCCGTCGTGCTCGATTTCTCGACCGACAACGGCGTGCTCAACTACGCGTACGCGCTCGAGCAGCTGGAGTATGCCTTCTACGTCAAGGTGCTTCAGACGCCGTTTACCGGGATGACCGCTGCTGAGACGGCGCTCTTCACGGACCTCCGCGCGCACGAGGGCATCCACCAGGACTTCCTCAAGGCAGCCCTCGGCACGAATGCCATCGGTCTGCTGACGGCCGACTTCTCGTCGATCAACTTCACGCAGCGTGCAAGCGTGCTCGCGGCTGCCGTCACGTTCGAGGATCTCGGCGTGGCCGCCTACAACGGCGCCGGCAAGTACCTCCGCGATGGAGGCCTGCTGACGATCGCTGGCAAGATCGTCTCGGTCGAGGCGCGTCACGCGTCGGCCATCCGCGACCTGATCCTGAACGGCACGCGCTCCGGCGCGACGATCGGCGAGGCGGGCGCGAGCGTCCCCGAAGTCGTCGGCGCCAACGCGCTCGACCGCGCCCTGGAGCCGTCCGTCGTGCTCAACGAGCAGACCGGCGCCGGTGCGTTCGTGACCAACACGATCACGCTCCGCGGCATCTAAGCCTCTTCTCAGCACCTCCCATCTGACTGATCTCATGACAACCACCGACCAGACCCTCGACCCGGCCATCGCCGTGGACGTGGCCATCCGTTCCGGCGTCTCGCGCCGCGAGGCCCTCCGCAAGGCGGCCATGTACAGCGCGGCCCTCGCCGCGTCGCCGCTCGCACTCGCGGCCCTCTCGAAGGAGGTCTACGCGCAGGCGCTCCCGACAGCCGTTCAGGACGTGCTCCGGTTCGCGCTCACGCTCGAGCACCTCGAGTACGAGTTCTATGCGCAGGGCGTCGGCACGGCCGGCCTCATCGCTGCGGGCGAGACGTCACTCTTCTCGACGATCCGCGACCACGAGGGCGACCACGTGCGCTTTCTCCAGACCGCCCTCGGCCTGACGCCGGGCGTCGGTCCAGGCTCGGCCGGCCGGCCGGCCAACGGGTTCGACTTCACGGGCGCCCCCGGCGGACTCGCCCTCGACACGTTCACGAACTACCAGACCTTCCTCGCCGTCGCGCAGGGCCTGGAGGACACGGGCGTGCGGGCTTACAAGGGCCAGGCCGCCAACCTGATCCCGGTTGACGCCATTCTCCAGGCGGCCCTCCAGATCCACTCGGTCGAGGCGCGCCACGCATCCGCCGTTCGCCGCATCCGTGGCCAGAAGGGCTGGATCCCGAACAACGACCGCGGCGGGCTCCCGGCTGCCTTCCAGGGAATCTATGACGGCGAGCAGAACGTGACGCAGGGTGGAGTCAACCTCCAGACCGCACTCACGGCCTACTCGGCGACGCAGATCACCGAGGCGTTCGACGAGACGCTCACCAAGGAGCAGGTGCTTCCGATCGCAGGCGTGTTCATCCGCCCCTGATCTGGACTGACTTTGGCCGTTCCTGCGCCCGCCCTTTCTCACGAAAGGGCGGGCGCAGTTGTTTGATGATCAGCCAGCCGGACACGACTCCATCGCGTCCCATCCGGCAACCCTCCGAATCCCGAAATAGGCGATAGGGCTCGCTTGAGGAGTACTGCGGGGGATGTCGCAAGTCGTTCAACGAGCCCGTAAAAGCTGAATGGGGCGCAATCCGCGCGCGGAGTTCGGGGTTCGGGGGAGCTACCGCCAGTCGGCGCGTCCGCTCAGTCTCCTCTCCCCCTTCCCTCATGGAGCCCTTCCTCACTCAGCCCAACGCCCCGACGACGCGGCGCGGCTTTTTCAAACGGGCCAGCCTCGGCGTCGGCGTGCTCGCGTCCGCCTCGGCGCTTCAGGCCTGCGACTCGGACGACAACAGCAGTGGTGCCGACGTCACCCTGAACTTCTCGTCCGACACCGGCGTGCTCAACTACGCGTACGCGCTTGAGCAGCTCGAAGCGGCGTTCTATGCCCGCGTCGTCGCGCTTCCCAACTTCGCGACGCTCTTCTCCGGCACGGCCCTTTCGGCGGGCGGGCAGAGCGAGCAGGCAATCCTGCGGGACCTCGCGGCTCACGAGGCGATCCACGCCCAGTTCCTCGCGCGTGCACTCGGGAACGACGCGATTCCGGCCCTGACAGTCGACTTCTCGTCGGTCGACTTCGCCAGCCGAACGGCCATCCTCACCGCGGCCAGGACATTCGAGGACCTCGGCGTCGCCGCGTACAACGGCGCGGGCAAGTACCTCACGAGTGTCGACAACCTCGTCCTCGCGGGCAAGATCGTCTCGGTCGAGGCCCGCCACGCAGCGGCCATCCGCGACCTCTTCGACCCCTTCTCGCGCCTGTCCGTGGATTCCCGCGATCCGGCCCGCCCCAGCTTCGACACGGGCCTAGAGCCGAGCGCCGTCCTTGCCGCGGCCGATCCGTTCATCACCGAAACGATCGCCGTGACGGGGATCCCCACTGTCGCCAACTGATCCAATGAACACGACTCCCACCCCGGCAGACCTTCACGCCGACCTCATCGCCGAGACGGCCGAGCGCGCCGCATACTCGCGCCGCGACGCTGTCAAGCGTGCCGGCCTCTTCGGCGCCGCCATCGCCGCAAGCCCGTTCGCGCTGGCGGCGGTCGCCGAGAAAGCCTACGGCCAGGCGCTCCCGGCTGCCATCCGCGAGACGCTCGAACTCGCGCTCACGCTCGAATTCCTCGAGCGCGACTTCTATTCGGGCGCACTCGCGTCCAATGTGATCCCGGCGAGCGAGCGCGACGTGTTCGAGGGGATCCTCCAGCACGAGCGCGACCACATCGCGTTCATCCAGCCACTTCTCGGCCTGACCGGCGAAGGCGGCCGCCCGCCTCAGGGGTTCGACTTCACGGCCGGCGGCCGCTTCAACCCGTTCGGCGACTACCAGCAGTTCCTGATCCTCTCTGAGGGCTTCACGAACACGGGCGTCCGCGCGTACAAGGGCGGCGCGCCGAACCTGATGGCGAACGACACGATCCTTCAGGGCGCCCTCACGATTCACTCGGTCGAGGCGCGCCATGCGTCCATCGTGCGCCGCATCCGCGGCCAGAAGGGCTGGATCCCGACTGGCAAGACGACCGCGCCGCCGAACACGATCCAGGCCGTCTTTGGCCCAGGCACGCCGGCGACCATGTTCCCCGACGAATCCAACACGACGCAGGGCGGGCTCAACCTCTCGTCGACCCTGAGCGGCTTCTCGGCCGACCAGCTCGTCGAGGCGTTTGACGAGCCGCTGGACCGCGCGACCGTCCTCTCGATCGCCGCTCCGTTCATCGTCGGCGACAACCCGTAACGGGTGCCCGAGCAGAACGTGATCTGTGGCAACGTGCCCGGCTCTCGCAAAGAGAGCCGGGCGCGCACCGTTTCAGGCTTTCGTCAGCTCAGAGGCTGACTTGAGGACACGGTCGCCGTCGTCCTGCTCGACGAGGTACGCGGGCTCGTCGGGCGTCGCGTTGCGCGTGACCTCAGTGCCCTTGATCGTGCGCGTGACGTGGTCCGTAAAGACTTCCGAGACGGTGCCCGTCGCCGTGCCGGCGCCCCACGTCCACGAGACCGAGTCGCCTGTCTTGAACGTTGCCATGAGAGCGGGAGAGAGTGAGGCGCCTGCGACGAGGAAGCGCGGGCGCGGATCCACTGAACGAAAACGGGGGCGGGCAGGCGCGCGCCCACCCGCCCCCGCGGAATCGGCCGGGCTGAGTTAGCGGCCCGAGCGCTCCATCGCCAGACGCACGGCCTCGGCCGCGTTGACGACGCCGCCCGAGACCGAGAGCGTTCCGAAGCGGACCGTCGCGCCGTCGCCGGGCTGGCCGACCTCGGCGTCGGCGTAGCGCGTCGCCGAGTCCATCAGGATCTGGCGCACCTGTACGGCCGTGAGGTCAGGGAAGTATGCCATCACGAGGGCCGCGACGCCGGCCGTGACCGGCGATGCGAAGCTCGTGCCGTCGGCCGTCTGGATGCCGCCGCCGGGCGCGAGGCTCGTCACCGACGCCCCGGGCGCGAAGAGGTCCACGCGCGTCTGGCCGTAGTTCGAGAAGCTGGCGGCCAGCGCCTGCACGCCGGGCGCGCTGGCGCCGATCTCGAGCCACGTCGCCGCGTGGTCGGTCCCCGTCGCATCGCCGTAGAAAGCCGTCGGGAAGTTGTTGTGGCCCGCGCCGGGCTCGAGGTTGTTACCGTCGTTGCCCGATGCGTGCACGAGCAGGACGCCGCGCTCGGCTGCGTAGCGGACCGCCTCGTCCACGGCGCTCTTCTGGGGCGAGAATCCCTTGCCGAAGCTCATGTTGATGATGCGCGCGCCGTTGTCGACCGCGTAGCGGATCGCGTTGGCGACGTCCTTGTCGCGCTCGTCGCCGTCAGGAACGGCGCGGAGGGCCAGGATGCGGACCGGCTGCGCGTCGGCCGTGTTCGGCGCGACACCGTCGATGCCGATGCC
>DASVSE010000562.1:0-2592 GCA_036388235.1 Rubricoccaceae bacterium
CGCTGCGCGTCTACGGCCTCCACCTCGCCCGGCCCGAGGCGCAGGGGACGGTCGCCGACTTTGCCACCCCGGTCGATACGCGTCCGGCCGAAGCCCCGCTCGCCCCACTCCTCGCAGCTGCCGCCGGCACGGATGTCGACGTGCGCCCGCTGAGCTTCGTCACGCGAGACGCCGGCCGCGACATCGCCGACGTCGCCCGCCAGAAACGCGCCGACCTTGTCCTGATGGGCTGGCACAAGCCAGTCGTGAGCCAGTCCGTTCTTGGCGGGACCGTCGCCGACGTGCTCCGCCACACGCGGGCCGACGTCGCCGTGTATCTCGAACGGTCGTTTCGGCCGTGGGCGCGCGTGCTCGTCCCGTACCGCGGCGGCCTGCACGACGCGGCGGCGCTCGACCTCGCCGGCCGCATCGCGCGCACGACCGGCGCTGAGATCACGCTCCTCCACGTCGTCCCGCCCGACCAGACGGCTCCGGACACGCCGACCGACGCGTTCCCTGACAACGTCACCCTGCGCGTCGTTTCTTCCAGCGACCCGGTCGAGGCGCTCGTCGAGGTCGCCCGCGAAGGCTTCGACCTCGTCGTCGTCGGCGTCTCGGAAACGTGGGGACTGGACCCGTCGCCGTTCACGATCCGCCACGAGCGGATTGCCCGCGAGTGCCCCGCGTCGATGCTCATCGTCCGCCGCTACGCCGACCCCGCGACGGTTGCCGCGACGACCCGCCGCGTGGCAGGCCGAGCCGCCGAGGCTGCCGTCTGACGCCGTTCGCCATCACGCCTCCCCCGACCTCTCTGTGTCTACGACCCTGTCTCCGATCGGCCAACTCGTCCGAGGGCTGACGCTCGTCGCCGCCGTCGCCGTGATCGTCTCGAACGTCATCGGGACGGGCGTCTTTCTCAAGGCGCGCGTGATGACGTGCAACGTCGGCTCGCCCGAGATGGTGACGACGGTCTGGGTCGTCGCCGGGCTGCTCTCGCTCGCCGGCGCGCTGACCTATGCAGAACTCGGCGCGATGATGCCGCGCGCGGGCGGTGAGGTGAACTACCTCGGCGCCGCCTACGGCGAGCGCTGGGGCTTTCTCTACGGCTGGATGCAGCTCCTCATCGGCAAGACGGGCTCGCAGGCGGCCGTGGCCGTTGCGTTCGCGAGCGCGCTCGCGGGGGCGATGGGGGCCGGCTGGGGAGGGCCGCTCCTTACGGTCGGCGGGTTTGAGCTGACGGGCCTGCAGGGCGTCGCCGTCGCCCTGATCGCGCTCGTGACGCTCGTCAACCTCGCCTCTGTCGCCGCGAGCGGACGCATCGCGACGGTCCTGACGGCTGTCAAGGTCGCGCTCGTCGTCGGCGTAGGCGTCGCTGCGTTTACCTACATCGACGGCACGTGGGGGCACTTTGGGACGAGCGGGGCTGCTGGCGCCTGCGAGGGCGTCGACAGCGCGGCGCGCCTGGGCATCGGCGGGTTCGGGGCGGCGATGCTCGCCGCGCTCTGGGGCTACGATGGCTGGAACAACATGGCGCTCGTCGCGGGCGAGGTGAAAGACCCCGGCCGCAACATCCCGCGTGGGCTGTTCCTCGGCGTCGGAGCCGTGCTCGTGCTGTACGTGTTTGTTAACGCGGCCTACTTTTTCGCGATGTCGCCGCTGGAGATCGCGTCGATCGACGAGGGCGGGGTCGTCGCGATCGAGGTGATGCGCCGCGTCGTCGGCCCGCTCGGCGTCTCGGTCATGGCCGCCGGCCTGATGGCGTCGTCGTTCGGGACGCTGCACTCGTCGATGCTCTCGGGCGCGCGCATCCCGTACCGCCTCGCTGAGGGCGGCCTGCTGCCGCGCCGCCTCGCGACGCTCACGCCGCGGACGCGCGTGCCCGTCTGGAGCGTTGTCGCGCAGGGCGCGTGGGCAAGCGTGCTCGCGCTCTCGGGCTCGTTCGACACCCTCACGGACTACGTCATCTTCGGCTCGTGGATCTTCTACGGCCTGACGATCTCGGCCGTGTTCGTCCTCCGGAAGACGATGCCCGACGCCGAGCGGCCGTACCGCGCGTGGGGCTATCCCGTCGTGCCGGCGCTCTTTCTGCTCGTGACGGCGTTCCTGCTCGTCAACACGCTCATCACGTCGCCCGTGCAGTCGCTCGTCGGGCTGGGCCTTATCGCCCTCGGCCTGCCGGTCTACGCTGTCGCCGTCCGCCGCCGTAGAGTCGCTCCGGTCGCATGACAGCCGAGGCGCTCTGGGAGCATTACTTCTACGACCCGCACGGCCCCGAGACGCTCGGACGCTGGGCCCGCGTCCTGCGCGTCTTCCGCTTCTGCCGCGCCCACGGCGGCCACGCCAATGACGGCGACCTGTTCTTCGCGGCCATCCGATACAGCTCCGAGGCGGAGCTGCTGGCGGTCTTCGACGTGCTGGGCCTTACGCCCGAGCGGGTGCCGCTAGGCTCGCCCCAGCCCGAGCCCGGAATAGCCTACACGACGGACGAGTTCAACGCCTTCCCATCGGTCGTCTCGGCCCACCGGAAGATCCGGCAGCCGGGGCACGTGCGCCTGAACGGCTCGGCGGCGTACGTCTGGGCCGGGACCGACCGCTTCGTGATTCACTTCTCAG
>DASVSE010000563.1:0-3260 GCA_036388235.1 Rubricoccaceae bacterium
GTAAAGTCCACGAAGAGGCGGCTCGGACGGTTCGTGTCGTCCGCCTGCTCCATCATCTGGCGGGCGGACTCGAAGAACGGCCGCGCGAGTGCCGCCCGCTTGCGGCGGTAGTGCGCCGTCGCCTCGTCGAGAATGTGCTCGACGAGCCCACCCTCGCCCATCCGCATCGCGGTGTCGGGGTCGAGCGCGATGTCGAAGGCGAGGGTCCGGAGGATCGCCTCGCGGATCTCGGCGAGGTCGCCGTTGCCGTAGTGCTCGCGGACCGTCCGCGAGACGAGCTCGCGGAGCATGTCGAGAATGTCGCCCTTGAGCCGCTCGCCTTCGAGCGCGTGCATGCGGCGGTCGTAGATCACCTCGCGCTGCGAGTTGAGCACGTCGTCGTACTCGAGCTGGCGCTTGCGGGCGGCAAAGTTGTTCTGCTCGACCTTGCCCTGCGACCGCTCGACGCCCTTGGTGAGCCACTTGTGCGTGAGGACTTCGTCCTCCTCCATGCCGAGGCGGTCCATGATCTTGGCCGTCCGGTCGTGGCCGAAGAGGCGCATGAGGTCGTCCTCGAGCGAGACGTAGAACTGGCTCGCGCCCGGGTCGCCCTGGCGGCCCGAGCGGCCGCGGAGCTGCAGGTCGATCCGCCGCGAGTCGTGGCGCTCGGTTCCGAGGATGGCGAGGCCGCCGAGCTCCTGGACGCCCGGCTCCAGCTTGATGTCGGTCCCGCGGCCGGCCATGTTCGTCGCGATCGTGACGGCGCCCTTGCGGCCCGCCTCGGCGACGATCTGCGCCTCGGCCTGCGCCCGGCTGGACTTCGCGTTGAGGACGTTGTGCGGGATGCCGGTCCGCTGGAGCATCCGCGAGAGCTGCTCGGACGTCTCGACGCTGGCCGTGCCGATAAGGATCGGCTGGCCCGTCGCGTGGATCTCCTGGATGCGGTCCAGGAGGGCCTTGTACTTGGCGCGCTTGGTCTTGTAGATGAGGTCGTCGAGGTCCTTGCGGACGACGTCGCGGTTCGTCGGGATGACGACGACGGGGAGCTTGTAGATCTTGAAGAACTCCTCGGACTCGGTCTCGGCCGTGCCGGTCATGCCGGCGAGCTTCGAGTAGAGGCGGAAGTAGTTCTGGATCGTGACCGTCGCGTAGGTCTGCGTCGCGGCCTGGACCTTGACGCGCTCCTTGGCCTCGATGGCCTGGTGGAGGCCGTCCGAGTAGCGGCGGCCCGCGAGCACGCGGCCCGTGTGCTCGTCGACGATCATCACCTTGTCGTCCTGCACGATGTACTCGACGTCCTTTTCGTAGAGCGTGTAGCCGCGCAGCAGCTGGTTGACGGCGTGGATGCGCTCGGACTTTTCGGCGTACTCGGTATAGACGGCGCGCTTGGCCGCCTCAACGGCGTCGCGGAGGACGCGGACGCGCTCCTGGTAAACCGCGTCACGGTCCTCGGCCGCGATGGAGCCGTCGGCCTTGATCGCGGCGAGGGTGTCGTCCTTGTCGGCCTCGTACTGGCGCTCGATGGCGGCGACCTCCTCACCGACATCGGGGATGACGAAGAAGCGGTCGTCCGTGCCCGCCTGCGTCCCGATGAGCGTCCGGCCGCGGTCGGTCATCTCAAGCTGGTGGAGCTTCTCCTCAAGCGCGAAAAAGAGCGGCTCGTCGACCTCCGGCATCCGCTTCGCGTTGTCCTGGAGGTACTCGAACTCGGTCTTGCGGATGAGCTGGTCAACGCCCGTCTCGCCCTTGACCTTGATGAGGCGCTTGTTCTTGGGGAAGCCGCGCTGGGCGCGGAGGAGCGCGAGGCCCGCCTCCTGCTCGGCACGGTTTGCGCCCTTGCGGTCGCCCTTCTCCAGCAGTTCGTCGCGGAGCTTGAGGTGGCGCTCGCCGTCGGCGACGAAGGCGGCAACGACGCGCTGCTGCTCGCGGACGAGTCGGTCCACGAGCGGCTGAAACGTCTGGTACTCGTCGGTCTCGGGCGTCGGGACCGGCCCGGAGATGATGAGCGGCGTCCGGGCCTCGTCGATGAGGACCGAGTCGACCTCGTCGACGATGGCGTAGTGGTGGCCGCGCTGCGAGAGCTGGCCCGCCTCGCTCACGAACGAGTTGTCGCGGAGGTAGTCGAACCCGAACTCGTTGTTGGTCCCGTAGGTGATGTCGGCGCGGTAGGCGGCGCGGCGCTCCTGGGACTGCGGCTGGTGCTTGTCGATGCAGTCGACCGTCAGGCCGTGGAAGCCGAAGACGGGCGTCATCCACTCCGAGTCGCGGACGGCGAGGTACGGGTTGACCGTGACGACGTGGACGCCGCGCCCGACGAGCGCGTTGAGGTAGATCGGCGCGACGGCCGTGAGCGTCTTGCCCTCGCCCGTCTTCATCTCGGCGACGGAGCCCTGGTGGAGCACGATCCCGCCGATCCACTGGACGTCGAAGGGGACCATGTTCCACTCGACCTCGCTGCCGCCCGCCGGCCAGCTCTTGCCAACGAACCGACGGCAAGTCTCCTTGATGACGGCAAAGGCCTCGGGGAGCAAGTCGTCGAGGGTGTCCTCGGCGGCGTCGATCCACTCGCCTTCGAGGTCGTCCAGGCGGGCGTAGAGGTCCTGGCGCTCGCGGACGGAGAGGGCTTCGGACGCGGGGGCCGCGCCGTCGCCGGAGGCGTCGCGGTCGTCCTCGGTGCCGGCAGCACGGAGGCGGGCGCGCGTCTCCTCAAGCTCGGCCTCGATCGGCGCCGTCGCCTCGCGGATGCGGGCGCGGAAGCCTTCCGTCATGGCGCGGAGCTCGTCGTCGGAGAGGCCGGTGAGGGCGTCGGCGCGGGCGTTGATGTCGGCGACGACCGGCCACAGCTTCTTGAGCGTGCGCTGGTTGCTGTCGCCACCGAAGACCTTCTTGAGAGCGTTGAGCATCGGGATCGGACGGATCGGGGGGGAGCGCGGACAGACCGCGAGCAGGCACGGCGGGACGCACCCGGCAAGGTACGGGCGTCGTGAGGCAAAGACCGATCCGGGAGGGGCGCTCGTGCGCCCGGATGCGGCCCCGGGCCGGTCTCCGCGCGTTCTTCGGCGGACGCGGAGACGCACCAACTCGCGCACGGGCGACGCACACCGTGACGGAGCGGATCGCCAGGGTCCGGAAACGCCGGGCCGCTCAACTCGTGGCAGGCCCGTAGCTTGCAGGATGGACGCCCCCCTCCCCCTCGTCTCGACCGACCTGCTGACAGCCCTCGTGACGGCTGCCGGCGAGCGCCTCGACGCGAGCGACGCGTGGCTGGACCTGTTCGGGAC
>DASVSE010000564.1:0-1791 GCA_036388235.1 Rubricoccaceae bacterium
CCCACGACGACGTCCTCGAAGAGGGTGAGGTACAGCTCGTCCTTGCCGCCAGGGAAGTAGTTGTAGAGCGTGCCCTTGCCAAACTCGGCGCGCTCGGCGATCTCGTCCACGGTCGCCCCGTCGAAGCCTTTGTCGCCGAAAACACCCAGGGCGGCGTCCAGCATCGCGCGGCGACGGGCGAGCCGCTCGCGGTCGCGGCGGCCGAGCGTGTCGTTGGAGAGTGGGGCGAAAGACATGAAGCGTGCGTGACCCACCGGTCAGGTCTTGTACGAGTGAGTCACTTTTGAGACTGAACCGTCAATACTCGACATTGCGAGGCGGGTTGCGCGCCGTATGCGAAGAGGCGGCAAAGCGCAAAGCCCCCGCACCGAAATGGCACGAGGGCTCGACGCATCGTTGCCTGAAGACGGGGCTTACATCATGTCCTCCATCCCGTGGACGCCCAGAAAGTCCACGACGTCCTTCACCTGCTGCGCCTTGTCGCGGTGGCAGACGAGCACGGCGTCACCCGTGTCCACGACGACCGCGTCGCGCATCCCGACGAGCACGACGAGGCGGCCGTCCGAGGCGCGGGCGAACGAGCGGGCAGTGTCCTGAAGGATCACGCGCCCCTCGGCGCGGTTGCCCGCATCGTCCTTGTCAGCCAGTTCGTGCACGGCCCGCCAGTCGCCGACGTCGGACCAGCCGAAGTCGCCGGGGACGACCAGGACGTTGCGGGCGCGTTCCATCACGCCATAGTCGATCGAGATCTTGGGGCTGCGCTCGTAGGCGTCGGCGATGGCCGCCGCCTCGCCGGCAGTCCCGAAGGCCGCTTCGAGCGGCGCAAAGAGGGCGAAGACCTCGGGCAGGTGCCGCGCGATCGCATCGAGGACGGCGTCGGCGCGCCAGACGAACATGCCCGAGTTCCAGAGAAAGTCCCCGGCGTCGAGAAAGCGCTCGGCCGTCGCGAGGTCAGGCTTCTCGGCGAACGTGAGCACTGGGTGTGCGCGCGGCGTCTTGCGGCCCGGCCCGTCATCCGGCGTGTCACCGTCGGCGTCGAACTGGAGGTAGCCGTAACCCGTCTCGGGGTGAGCAGGCCGAATGCCGAGCGTGACGAGCGGGCGCTCGCCCTCGACAGCCGGTCCCTGCGCAGCTTCGACCGCAGCCGCGAGGACGTCATGGAAGCGCGCGACGTTGGTGATAACGTGGTCGGCCGGGAGGACGATCATCGTCGCGTCCGGGTCGAGCGCGTGCAGGCGGGCCGCGGCGAGAGCGACGCAGGGCGCCGTGTTGCGCGCAACCGGCTCGGCGAGAATGTTCTCCACCGGGATGGCCGGCAGGTGCTCCCGTGTTTTGGCGGCGTAGTCGGTGTTGGTGACTACGAACACGCGCTCGGGCGTGACGAGCGGCTGCAGGCGCGCGAACGTGTTCTGGATCATCGACGCCTCGCCAAAGACGTCCAGAAACTGCTTGGGATGGGCGCGGCGGCTGCTGGGCCAGAAGCGGCTGCCGACGCCGCCGGCCATGATCACAGCGTAGAGGGCCATACACACGGTGGGAGAAGGGCGGGCAAGATAGGGCGCCCGCCTGTGCCCTCCCGATGAGCGGATCGGCTCAGGCCTTGCGATAGGCCGCGACGAAGTAGTCGTACGCGTCGAGGTCGATTCGGTGCTGAACGGCGAGTTGGAGGCGCTCGACCTCGCGCGGCTCGACTTCGTAGACGAGGTGCATCTCGGGGTCGTCGGGGTCCGGGCGGAACAACGCGACAAGGTCTGCGAGCGCCATCCCGGCGAGCGACTCGTCTCCGACGAG
>DASVSE010000565.1:0-5753 GCA_036388235.1 Rubricoccaceae bacterium
TCCACGACGAGGTCCTTGAGCACGGGCGCGGCCGGGAGCGGCTCGAACGTCACCACGCCGCCCTCCTTGACGCCAAGGTCGTGGACGAGGATGGAGCAGGCGAGCTGGTTCTCGCCGTTGATCTTCATCGCATCGGACCCGCAGATGCCGTGCGCGCACGACTTGCGGAACGTGAGCGTCCCGTCGAGATGCCACTTGATGTACATCAGCAGGTCGAGCGCGCGGTCCATCGGGTCCGCCGGCACCTGGTACTCGTCGAAGCGCGGGCGCGCGTCTTTCGTCGGGTCAAAGCGCTTCACGCGGACCGTCAGCGTCATCGCGGCCTTGGAGGGCCGGCCTTTCTCGGCGCGGGCCGCCTTGACCTCGGCCGTCGGGGCCACCTTGGGGACTTCCATCGTAGGTCTGGGTGTTGGGGAGTGGAAGACGACGGGACGGCAGCGAGCCCTCCCCTCTCTTCCAACCGCTAGTAGACGCGCTCCTTGGGCTGGAACTGCGTGATGACGACGTCCTTGTAGGCGATCTCCGTCCCGCCGCGCTGGTCGCTCGTGAACAGCGTGTGCTTCAGCCACGCGCCGTCGTCCCGCTTGGAGTAATCCTCGCGGAGGTGGGCGCCGCGGCTCTCCGTCCGGTTGCGGGCCGAGACCGCAATGGCCTCGGCGTAGTCGACCATGAACTGGATTTCGACGGCGTCCATGAGGTCCGTGTTGAAGCGCGCACCCTTGTCCTCGCACGTCACGGTCGCCGCGCGGTCGCGGAGCGTCTGGAGGTCGTCGATCGCCTCGGTCAGCGTCTCGTCGGTCCGGTAGACCGAGACGTTCTTCATCATGGTCTCCTGCAGGTCCGTGCGGATCCCCACGGCCTTCTCGCCCGACGTCCGCGAGAGGATGCCGTCGAGCATCTCGCGCGTGCGCGTCTCGGCGGTCGCCGGAAGGGGATCGCGGGCGTTACCCTCGTTCCGGATGGCGGCGGCCATCGCCATGCCCGTCCGGCGGCCGAAGACGACGAGGTCGAGAAGGGAGTTGGTGCCCAGCCGGTTGGCGCCGTGGACGCTCACGCAGGCGCACTCGCCGGCCGCGTAGAAGCCCGGCACGATGCTGTCGCGGCCTGCACCGGCCATCACCTGCCCGTCGACGTTGGTCGGGATGCCGCCCATCGCGTAGTGGCACGTCGGCGCGATCGGGATGGGCTGCTTCACCGGGTCGATGCCGAGGTAGACGCGCGAGAAGGTCGAGATCTCGGGCAGCTTGTTCTCCAGCACGTCCCGTCCGACGCCCGTCATGTCGAGGTGGACGTAGTCCTTGCCCTCGATGCCGCGGCCCTCGCGGACCTCTTTGTAGATGCACTGCGCGACCATGTCGCGAGGGGCGAGGTCCTTTACGGTCGGCGCGTAGCGCTCCATGAAGCGCTCGCCCTCGGAGTTGCGCAGGATGCCACCCTCGCCGCGTGCGCCCTCGGTAATGAGGATGCCGAGGCGGTAGAGGCCCGTCGGGTGGAACTGGACGAACTCCATGTCCTCGAGCGGCAGGCCCGCTCGGAGCGCGATCGCGAAGCCGTCGCCGGTCCCGGCGTGCGCGTTGCTCGTCGTCTTGAACGCGCGGCCGTAGCCGCCCGTCGCGAAGCACGTGATCTTGGCGTGGAACGTGTGGACTTGGCCGGTCAGGATCTCGTACGCGACGCACCCGATCACGGCCGCGTCCTCGGCGTCGCTGGCGCGGACCAGGTCCAGAACCTGGTACTCGTCATAGAACGTGACCTTCTGCTTCACGCACTGCTCGTAGAGCGTGTGCAGGATCATGTGGCCCGTGCGGTCGGCGGCGTAGCACGCGCGTCGGACCGGCGCCTCGCCGAAGTTGCGCGTGTGACCGCCGAAGCGGCGCTGCGCGATTTTGCCCTCGCGCGTGCGCGAGAAGGGGACGCCGTAGTGCTCCAGTTCGATGATCGTCCGCGGCGCGTCGGCGCACATCGTCTCGATGGCGTCCTGGTCGCCGAGGTAGTCCGAGCCCTTGACAGTGTCGAAGGCGTGCCAGAGCGGGTTGTCGTCCTCCTCGTTGCCGAGCGCGGCCCCGATGCCGCCCTGCGCGGCGCCCGTGTGCGAGCGCAGCGGGTGCAGCTTCGAGACGACGGCGACGTCGGCGCCGCCCTCGCGGGCGTAGAGCGCGGCCATCATGCCGGCCCCGCCGGCGCCGACGATGACGATGTCGTGGGAAAAGGTCATGGTTCGAGGGAGACTGGGTGCGAGGCAGGAGGTCCGACGCGCCTGGCCACCCGGCGCGGCGCTCCCACGCCTCAGAGGCCGGCGACGATCACCGAGTAGGCGCCGATGACGAACAGCACGAGCGCGACGGTCCACGAGAGCGCCGAGGCGCCGACGCGGAGCAGGTCGTTCCGGATGTAGTCCGTCATGATGTTGTTGAGCCCGTAGAAGCCGTGGTGGAGCGCGAACAGCAGAAAGAGCAGGTTGAAGCCCTTCCAGAGGACGGCGTACACGGGGTCGCCGAGACGTAGCATCAGCACGTCGTACGGCGTGATGGCAGCCGTTTCGGCCGGCGGGTGCGTCGGCCCGGGCGCCGTGCCGTCCGAGCGGTCCGGCTGCAGCGCGACCGTGACGGCGCGCGAGCGCTCCGGCTGTGGCTGGCCCGTCCGGGTGCGGGCGGCGCGGACGGCGGCCGCGGCCTCTTCGGAGTACTCGGGCAGCTCGCCGGCATTGGCGGCGTCAGACGTGATCACCGAGTGAGACACCGAGGCCGTCGTGCGGCTGTAGTGCTGCACCCAGAAGTGCGTGATGAGCAGGAAGACGAGGAACGTGCCCGTGATCCGGTGCATGAACCACTGAACCGCGCTGCTCTGCGAGTTTCGTCCGTAGGTCGTCGCCATCGTTAGTGGGAGAAGTAGTCCACGAGGGCCGCGATCGACGGATAGCCGCCGACGGCGAAGAGAACGGCCGCGACGGCGCCGAGCGTCCAGAACAGCTTCTTCTGGTTCGGGCTCCAGCCCATAAAGTCGATCAGCACGATCCGCATCCCATTGAGAGCGTGGTAGACGACGGCGCCGAGGAGCAGGAACTCGCCGACCTTGTACAGCGGTCCGTGGTAGCTCGCGATGAGCGCATTGTAGGCGGCGGGGTTCGTGATCGCCTTCAGGCCCCAGATGTGGACCACGAGGTAGCCCACGAGTGCGAGGCCCGTCAGGCGGTGCAGGATCCACGCAAACATCCCGACGCGCATGCGGTAGCGCTCCACAGGATGGCTCTCGACCTCTGCGCCGAGCATGGGCGCAGAGAGCGGGCGGGCGGTGTCGGTCGCGACGGCCATGGTGCTCAGGCGGTGGGTACGGGGGTTCTCAGGAAGCTACCGGCGAGGCTGTACGGAGTTTCAATCTCGATTGAAAGTTTACCTCTGGAGCCTCCGCCCAATCTACGCCCCGTCCCGTCTTCGGACCGGGCTCTACGAGCCCGTCGCAGGCGCTCCGGTACGAGAGACGCCCCCGGCCGGCGGGCGGCGGGGGCGTCTCGGATGGCTGCATGCTCAGGCCTCGTCGTTTCGAGCGAGGCCGGCTCAGCCGCGCTCCGCGATGGGCCGCACCGTCCGCCCGCGCTCGCCGACGTACTCCGACGACGGACGGATGAGCGCGTTGTCCCCGTACTGCTCCAGCAGGTGCGCCGTCCAACCCGTGATGCGGCTCACGGCGAAGATCGGCGTGTAGAGATCGGTCTCGATGCCGAGCAGGTGGAAGACCGAGGCCGAGAAGAAGTCGACGTTCGGGTTGAGGTTCTTCTGGCCCTTGGCCGCGTCCATGATGGCGACCGACATGTCGTACCACTTCATCTCCCCCTTCTCCCTGGACAGGCCCTCGAGCATGTCGCGGAGAATGGCGGCGCGGGGGTCCAGCGTCTTGTAGACGCGGTGGCCGAGGCCCATGAGCTTCTCCTTGGCCGCGAACTTGCGCGCGACGTAGGCCGACGTGTCCTCGCCCGAGGCGTCGATCTCGAGGAGCATCCGCATCACCTCGATGTTGGCCCCGCCGTGGAGCGGCCCCTTGAGCGCGCCGAGCGCGCCCGTAATGGCCGAGTACATGTCGGCGAGCGTCGAGCCGATGACGCGGGCGGCGAACGTGGACGCGTTGAGGTCGTGCTCGGCCTGGAGCACGAGCGCGGCGTCGAAGATGCGCTCGGCCGAGGGCCCGGGGGCCTCGTTGTTGAGCATGTAGAGGAACTCGTACGCCGTTGAGCCCTCGCCCTTCGGCGCAACCGGCTCCTGCCCCTTGCGGATGCGGTCGAACGCCGCGAGGAGGGTCGGCATCTTGGCCGTCAGCCGGATCGCCTTGCGGAGGTTCGCCTCGGGCGACATGTCCTCGGCGTCCGGGTCGTAGGCGGCCATCATCGAGACGGCCGTCCGGAGGGCCGCCATCGGGTTGGCGTCCGTCGGCGTGTGGTGCCGAAGGTGGTCGATGATCTGGGGCCGGAGCGCGCGCTCGGAGCGGAGCTGCGTGTGCAGCGCATCGAGCTCGGTCTGGGTCGGCAGGTCGCCGTGCCAGAGCAGGTACGCGACCTCCTCGAACGAGGCGTTGCGTGCGAGGTCGTCGATCTCGTAGCCGCGGTAGAGCAGCTCGCCGGCTTCGCCGTCGATAAAGCAGATTGCCGTGTCGAGGGCGATGACGCCGGCGAGTCCGCGCGAGCGGACGGGAGCCGCCGGGGCGGCGGGAGTGGACGTGTCGGCCATCGGTCGGAAGGAGGGGAAGGCAGCGGAGGTGCAGCCGCGTGGGCGCGACGCAGGACCGCAACAACGGGATACCGGCGCCGATGTTCGCGCGCGGCCCGCCTGCACGCACACCCATCGGCCGACTTTACCGGAGAGTTCAGAATGCGGACGCCGCGATGCCCGGAAGCGGTTCCGGTGCGCCGCGTCCGAGCGGCGCGGCACGGTCCGTGCAGGTCGGCTGTTTCTCGCCGGTTCTGCACGCCCGGCCGTGCGGCGCGGCCGGCCGGTGGCCGTACCTTTTCGCCTGCGAGACGGCGTGCCCCGGCCATACTGCCCCGGCGCGCCCCCGAGCCACCTCTGACGGCTCGCCTCGCCCTCCGCGCCAGCCTGGCGCGAGCAGCCTGCCCGGCGACGTGCCGGCGCTGCCTCATGACCCTTCTGCTGTCCCTTTTCCGCGCCGTCGCCCTCTGGGCCGCGTCCTGGCCCCTCGGGCCGGCGACGCGGACAGACGTGTGCGCCGCGCTCGTCGCCGCTCCCGCCCCGGCCCGCCCGTCTCAGAGACGACGCGCGCCCCGCCCCGCCGTCCGCCGGACGGCGCCTGCCCTGGCCGCCGGCCTGGACCGGCGACCCCTCCCCTGCCCTTTTGAAGAAGCAAATCATCATCAACGCGAGCCAGGACCGCTCGCGCATTGCCATCGTCGAGGACGGCGAGCTCGTCGAGCTCTACGTCGAGAACCCGGATAACGTCCGCACTATCGGCAACATCTACCTCGGCAAGGTCGAGAAGGTCATGCCGACGCTCCGTGCCGCGTTCGTCAACATCGGCGAGAAGCAGGACGCGTTCCTGCACTTCTCGGACCTCACGGACAACTTCCCGCAGCTCCTCGCCATGGCCGGCGAGGAGGTCCCGGGCCTCGAAGAGCCCCTCCTCGCCCTCGCCCCGCAGAAGCGCATCGCCGACGACGAGTCGGAGCCCGAGGTCGAGGACGTACTCGAAGTCGAGTCCGGCCAGGACGAGGCTGCCGAGCCCGTCCGGAGCCGCTCGACGCGAAGCCG
>DASVSE010000566.1:0-3655 GCA_036388235.1 Rubricoccaceae bacterium
GTCGTGCTCGGCGAGGCCGGCGGGGAGGTCGTGGTGCGGGTCGAGGACGACGGGTCGGGGTTCGACGTGGGGGCGCTCGCCGGCGGCGGTGACGGGGCGGGGTTCGGGCTGCCGAGCGTGCGGGAGCGTGTGGCGGCGGTAGGGGGGCGGCTCGACGTGGTGTCGGCGCCCGGGGCGGGGACGCGCGTGACCCTCACCCTCCCCAGTGGGACCGAATGAGGAGACTCTGGAGGCCGTCGTGGGACGGGCATGCCCGTCTCCATTAGACATGCCCGCGCGCTGGCCTGGTTCACATGCCGGGACATCCACGGCTCGGAGAACGCGGTTTACGGTACGGCCGGTAACTATCCTCGCTAGGCACAGGGTGGGGTGGTGCCGCCTCCGCTAGCCTTCAGAACAGCGACTCTGCTCGGGATAGGACGCGCACCACCTGGACACAGAGACATCCGACCGATTGCGGCTCTGGGCAGATTGCTCCTGATTATGGAAGAGACCTCGGCAGACGGGCCACCGCCCACACCCAGAGTACCCGACGGCGGCGGCCATCTGGCGCGCGAACAGTGAGGCTTCCGACCGGCCGCTCATGCCGGCCGTCGCTGAGGCTGTCGCGTTCTGCGAGACCGTCGTCAACGACTCCGGCCGGCCGGTCGACTACCGGTTCATCGCCGTCAACGCGGCCTTCGCCGAGGTCACCGGGATCGCGCCCGACGCGACGGGACGAACCGCCCGCGAACTGGTCCCCGGCGTTGAGGATTACTGGATCGATCTCTACGCCCGCGCTGGAATCGGCCGCGAGTCTGTTCGAGCCGTCCACTTTGCCGATGGGCTCGCGCGGTGGTTCGACGTTCATGCGACCCCGGTCGGACCTCCTGGAGACCGTCAGTTCGTCGTCGTCCTCCGCGACGTGACCGAGCGGACGCATGCCGAGACGGCGCTCAGGCAAAGCGCCGCGAGGTCCGCGTTCCGGTCTGAGCTCGCCGACGCGCTCCGCCCGCTCGACGACCCCATCGAGATCAAGGCGACGGCGACGCGCCTGCTCGGGCGTCACCTCCGGGCCTCCCGCGTCCACTACGGCGAGGTGGACGATGGGGCGTTCGTCGTGGTCGACCGCGACTACACCGATGGGTCCCGGAGCCTGACCGGGCGGTTTCGGATGAACAGCTTCAACCCGGCCCTCGCCCACGCGCACAGCGCCGGCCAAATCATCGTCACGCCCGACGTGGACAACAGCGTCGAGATCTCCGAACAGGACCGCGACCGCTATTTCCACGTCGGGGTTGCGGCGCAGATCTGCGTGCCGCTCGTGAAGGGCGGCCAGCTCGTCGCCGTCCTCGCGGTCCACCAGAACGTCCCACGCGCGTGGACGGCCGCCGAGGCGTCGCTCGTCGAGGAGACCGCGGAGCGGACGTGGGCGGCCATCGAGCGGGCCCGAGCCGCCGCCAGTCTCGCCGAGAGCGAGGAGCGCTACCGGACGCTTTTCGAGTCGATCGACCAGGGGTTCTACGTGGCCGACGTGGTCCTGGACGAGGCGGGCACGCCGGTCGACATCGCCTTCGTCGTCGCCAACCCCGCCGCGACGCGAATGACGGGCCAGGACTACACCGGCCGCCGGCTGTCCAAGATCGACCCGGGCTTCGAGGCGTACTGGTTTGAGACGTTCGGCCGCGTCGCCCGGACGGGCCAGAGCGAGCGTGCAGAGCGCTTCGCCGCGCCGCTCGGCCTCTGGTTCGAGTACTACCTCTTCAAGCCGAGCGGGTCGGACGCGCGCCGCGTCGCGGTCCTCTTCTCGGACGTGACCGAGCGCAAGCGTGCTGAAGGGGCCCTCCGCTAGAGCGAGCGGCTCGGGCTCGTCGGCGGCCGGTCGGAGGTCGCCTCGGCGCCGGGGCGGGGGACGCGGGTGACGCTCTGGGTCCCCGCTGGAGAGGGGGCCTCCACCGAGGGGACCACCGGAGAAGGAGCCTCCGAAGGGGGAGCCTCCGGGGAGGCATCGCCGGATTAACCCTACGCCCGCGCGGCGCACCTCCGGCTATCATGGGCGGTCGCGATCCCCGGAGCGCCCGTCCAATGCCGTACCAGATCTTCGTCGTCGAGGACCACCTCATCATGCGCGAGGCCTACGTGGCGATCCTCGCCGCCGAGCCCGGGCTCGAGCTCTGCGGCGTCGCCGCGAGCGCCGAGGAGGCGCTGGAGCGGCTCGTCGGTCTCGCGTGCGACCTCGTGGTGACGGACTACCGGCTGCCGGGGCTCAACGGGGCGGAGCTCATCCGTCGGCTGCACGCGGTGCGCCCGGAGCTGCCGGCGATCGTGGTCTCGGCGCACCAGGACGAGGCGTTCGTGACTGCGGCGCGGGAGGCGGGCGCGTCGGCGGTGCTGGGGAAGCGGGACCTCGTGGGGACGTTCGGTCCGACGATCGAGGCCGTGCTGGCGGCGCGGCACCGGGCGGCGGCATAGGCTGGCCGTGCGGCGAGGTGTCCTCCCGTCGCGGACGCCCGCGTCGCGGACGCTTACGCCGTCCGCAGCGCGACGGGCCTGCTTCGTCGTCGCCGAGGCCATGCATGCCGACGGCGTGCGCGTGAGGTGCCGTGGCTTACTCTCCATCCGGGCCGCCGGTGAGCGGCTCGTCGCTACACCGCCGCGCCGACCGATCAGATGGGGATGCACACGACTATCCAGGCGCTCGTCATCGGGGCGGGTCCCGCAGGACTGATGGCCGCCGAGGTGCTCGCAGGCGCGGGCGTCTCGGTCGTCGTCGCGGACCGGATGCCGTCGCCGGCTCGGAAATTCCTGATGGCCGGCAAGTCCGGCCTGAACCTCACGAAAGTGGACCCCCACTTCGACGCCGCATACGGCGAGGTGTCGCCCGCCTTCGCGCGTGCGCTCGCCGCGTTCGGTCCCGAGGAGGTCATTCGGTGGACCAGAGGTCTAGGGCAGGAGGTGTTCGTCGGGTCGACGGGCCGCGTCTTCCCGGTTGCCATGAAGGCGTCGCCGCTGCTGCGCGCCTGGCTGGGGCGGTTGGACGGGCTCGGGGTACAGCTCCGGACACGGTGGCGGTGGGAAGGCTGGCGTGACGGGCAGGCCGTCTTCGACACGCCCGCGGGGCCGCACGAGATCTGCGCCGAGGTCACCGTCCTCGCGATGGGCGGGGCGAGCTGGCGCCGGCTGGGCACCGACGGCGAGTGGGCGGCGCAGATGCCGGAGGCGGTGGCGCCGTTTCGGGCGGCCAACGTCGGGTTGCGCGTCGAGTGGTCCGCGCAGATGGCGCGCTGGCAGGGGCAGCCGCTCAAAGGCGTCGCGTTCCACGCGGGCGAGGTGACCAGCCGGGGCGAAGCGGTGATCACGTCCAGAGGCGTCGAGGGCGGCGGCATCTACAGCGTCAGCGGTGCCGTCCGGGACGGCGCGGCCCTTCAGGTGGATCTGCTTCCTGACCTGTCACCCGCCGTCGTCGCCGAGCGCCTGGCAACGCAGGGGCCGAAGGCGAGCCTCGCGACCCGGCTGCGCAAGGGGCTCGGCCTCGAAGGCGCGCGCGCCGCGCTCCTCAACGAGTTCGGCCGGCCGTTCGGCACGGACATGGCCCGCGCCATCAAAGCGCTCCCGGTGCGCCACGCGGGCGTGTTGCCCCTGGACGAGGCGATCTCGACGGCAGGCGGGCTCCGGT
>DASVSE010000567.1:0-1707 GCA_036388235.1 Rubricoccaceae bacterium
CGGACCCGCTCGCCGGCCGTCACCAGGACCGTCTCGCCCGGCCCGACGTCGGTAAACGTGTCACCGTGCTCGACGCGCATCGTGCCTCGGAGGACGACCGTGACCTCGTCGAAGGAAGGCGTCTGGGCGGGCTCGGACCACCCCGGCGGGGCGATCATGTGCGCGACCGAGACGCCGGCCGTGCCCGTCGCGACGTGGCCGACGTGCTCGTGGATGGTCTTGCCGCCCGGTCCGGGGACCTGGACGGGCGTCGTGAGGGTGACGGGCATCAGACGTGGAGCGTGTCCGTGAGCGCCTGCTCGAGGATGGCGAGGCCGGCGTCGATCTGCGCGGGCGTCGCCGTGAGGGCCGGTCGGAAGCGGATCGTGCGCGTCCCACAGCCGAGGACGATCGCGCCCAGGTCGTAGGCGCGGGCGATGACCGCGTTGCGCGTTGCCGCGTCGGGCAGGTCGAAGGCGCACATGAGGCCACGGCCGCGCGGGTCCGCGACGCCCTCGAAGCGCTCCGACAGGCCGACGAGCCCGTTCATGAGGTGCTCGCCCGTGCGCCACGCGTTCCCGACGAGGTCGTCGGCCTCGATGATCTCCAGGATCCGGTCGAAGCGGACCATGTCGACGAGGTTGCCGCCCCACGTCGAGTTGATGCGGGAGGAGACGGCGAAGACGTTGTCCGGCTCCTCGTCCACGCGCGGGCCGGCGAGGATGCCGCAGACCTGCGTCTTCTTGCCGAAGGCGAGCACGTCCGGCGTGACGCCGAGGCCCTGGTAGGCCCAGAACGTGCCCGTGAGGCCGACGCCCGTCTGGACCTCGTCGAAGATCAGCAGGGCGTCGTTCTCGTCGGCGAGGCGGCGGAGCTCGCGGAGAAACTGGGGACGGAGGTGGTTGTCACCGCCCTCGGCCTGGATCGGCTCGACGATGATGGCCGCGATGTCGTTCTTCCGCTCCACGAAGAAGGCCTCGGCGTCACGGACCGCCTCAGCCTCGCGCACGTCGGCCGGGCGGCCGTCGCGCACGCCCGGCGTGTCGACGCGCGGCCACGCGAACTGCGGGAAGCGCGCCGTCTTGTTCGGGTCCGTGTTCGTGAGCGACATCGTGTAGCCGCTCCGGCCGTGGAAGGCCTGCGTAAAGTGAAGCACCTGCCCGCCCGGAGCCGCGAGCCCGAGGCGCTCGTTGCGGCGGCTTTTCCAGTCGAACGCCACCTTGAGCGCGTTCTCGACCGCGAGCGCGCCGCCGTCGACAAAGAAGGCGTGGGGCAGCTCGGCCGGGATGCCGACCCGGCCGAACGTGCTCACGAAGCGCGCCATGTGCGGCGTGTACACGTCCGAGTTGGCAACCTTGTTGACGGCAGCGTCGAGCAGGCGCTCGCGGAAGGCCTGTGCGTCCTCGCTATCGCCGATGAGGCCCGGGTGGTTCATGCCCAGCGCGGACGAGGCGTAGAACGTGAACAGGTCGACAAAGTCGCGGCCCGTCGTCGCGTCGCGGAGCAGGCCCGGGCGGCTGCCGTGCATGTCGAGCACGAACGGGTAGCCGTCGGCGAGCAGGTGGCGGCCGAGGATGCCGTGGACGTCGGCGGCGGCCGGGAGGGTGGCCGGCGGGGCGGCGGGCGCGACGATCTGCATGGGGGTGCGTGAGGCAGCGCCAGGGGCGGCGCGGGGTGCGCGGTCCGTGGCACACGAGCGTGCCGGGTAGGGAAACCCTGAACCACTCC
>DASVSE010000568.1:0-4723 GCA_036388235.1 Rubricoccaceae bacterium
CGCGGCGTCCAGCGCGCACCAGAGCGAGCGGCGGTTTAATCGACTGCCCCAACGTGGGCCGTTGCGTCGAAGCCGAGTGCGTCGAGGACGCTGTTGAAGACGGCGGGCGGCAGGTGTCCGCCCGACGCCTGGTCGTGGCCGTGGCCCCACTTGCCGTTCCAGCCCGGCGTGTCGATCGACTGGTACAGCTTTGGCAGCACGACGTCTGTCCGCGCGGTTCGCGTCGAGAAGGCGATGGTGCCGGGGAGGTAGCCTGTATTGGCGCAAATGACCGCGTAGTCCGGCAGGCGTGTGCGCCACTGCTGCGCGATGAGCGGGTGGATCTGGCACGGCGAGTGGACCGTGACGAGTGCAAAGCGCAGGTCCGCCTCGGGCTGCGCGTCGGGCGGGATGGCGGCATTGCGGATTGAGAAGACGGGGGCACGCTTGCGGGCCTCGGCCATCGCTGCGGCAACCTCCTTGCGCGCCGCCCGGAGCGGCTCGGCCCCGGGTGCCTCGGCGAGGTCGCGAGGGCCATCAAGCTCCATCAGAAGGGCGAGCGCCTCGGCTGCGCGAAACGTCGCACCGCGGCGGGCGGCGTTGACGAGGACGGTTGCTTCTTTGAGCCACTTGGCCGTGTGGCGGCGCTTGGTGTCTTCGAGCGGCGTCCACGGCGCTTTATCGCCGAGGTCGGAGAGGACGCCGATGGCGGCGATCCAGTCCAGCGTCCGCATCTCGTCCACGTCCGGCACGACGGCTTCGAGGAGCGCGTAGGCGAGTTCGGCCGAGCACGGGACCGGGTCCCAGTCGTAGCCGCTCACGACGAGCCCTCCCGTAGGCAGGCCGCTCGGCCGGTGGTGGTCCACGTACAGAACGGGAATCCCGTCGCCCTCGAGTGTGCCGGATTGGCTCACGCCGAGGTCCGTCACGACGAGTGCATCAGGATTGAGCGCGCGGAGGCGCTCGCGGGCCGTGTCGGAGAAAGCCGACTCGTCGCGGCCCGATGGCACGACCGTCACGCGGCCCGGGCCGAGAAGCGGGAGCCCGCGCCCGAAGAGGGCGCCCGCGGCGAGGCCATCGGCGTCGAAGTGGCACAGCACGACCGTGTGGCCTTCGGCGGGGCGCGCGTCGAGAAAGGCGCGGAAGGGGACGAGGCTGGCCTCGATGCGGTCGTCTGAGAGTTCCATTGGGAGGGCGGTCAGGCCGCGGCGAGTGCGGCGACGGTCGCGAGCGTGTCGATCTCCGCGACCGGCTTGTCGGGCCGCAGGCGGACGATTCGTGGGAAGCGAAGGGCGAAGCCGCTTTTGTGGCGCGGGCTCGGCTGGACCCGGTCGAAGGCAACCTCGACGACGATCTCGGGCTGCACGACGCGGACCTTGCCGTGCGCGAACGTCTGGAGCGTGTGCGCCTCGAACCACGCCGTGAGCTCGGTCAGCTCGGCATCGGTAAGCCCCGAGTACGCCTTGCCAACGGTAAGTAGCGCGTCGTCCGGCCCGCGGACGGCGAACGTGAAGTCGCTCAAGAGGTGCCGCCGTCCGCCGTTGCCGACCTCGACCGACACGACGACGACGTCGAGCGTCGCGAGGGCCTTTTTGAGCTTCAGCCAGTCGCGCCCGCGGCGGCCGGGGAGGTAGGGCGAGTCGGCCTTTTTGATCATGAGGCCCTCGTTGCCGCGGGCGCGGGCGGCGTCGAAGGCGGCGTCGAGCGCCTCGGGCGCGGCGACCTCGGCGACGACTGAGCGGAACAGACGCACGTCAGCGACCGGCACATCGGCGGGCGGCAGGACGAGCGCGTCGAGGGCCGCGCGGCGGCTGGCGAGCGGCGTGTCGAGCAGCGTCTCGCCGTCGGCGGCGAGCACGTCATAGATGACGAACCCGGTAGGCGCGTCGCGGAGCATCTCGGCCGTGACCGTTTTGCGGCCGAGGCGCGGCTGGAGCGACTGGAACGGGGCGATGCGGCCGTCGGGCCCGAGCGGGACGATCTCGCCGTCGAGGACGAGCCCGCCGGGCCGGGCCAGGGCGGCGAGCGGCGTGAGCAGGTCTGGGAACGACCGCCCGACGGCGTCGAGCGTGCGCGAGAAAAGGGCGACGCGGACCGTCCCGGCCGGCGTCTCAACGGTCTCGCCGTGCAGGTCGACGGCGCCGGTCACGCCGGGGGCGTGCTCGGGTGCGGCCTCGAAGGCGACGTGCGCCTGGGCGCGGATGCCGTCGAACTTGTCCTCGACGAGAAACGGCGGCTCGATCTGGCGCGCGACGTCGGCGGCGTCCTCGGCCGGGCTCGCGAGCATGAACTTGACCGGGTGGAAGGGGCGCATCGCGGCCTCGCCGAGGCGCCCGTGGCGCGCCAGGACCGCCGTCTCGCCGATGTCGCCTGTGAGCATGTGCGCCCGCTGGACGGCCCCGATCTCAGCCTCGTGCGCCCGAGCGAGCGCGAGTTCGACGCCGCCGTCGAGCATCCCGGTTCGCAGGTCGCCGGCGAGGAGGCGGACGAAAAAGCGCGCCTCCTGCGTCCCGAGCCGGCCGAGCGCCTCGGCGACGAGGGCCGTGCGGGCTTTGGAGCCGCGCGTCGCGGCGATGGCCTCGAAGACGGCCTCGGCCTCGGCGAGCGGGAGATCAGACGGCGGGCGCTCGCCGAGGGCGTCGGCTGCGACGTCGCCCGGGTCTCCGAGGCGGACCAGGGCCGCGCGGAGCGCGTCGGGCTCCGCTCCGGTCGCAGCCGCGATCGCCGTCGTCAGCGACGCGAAGCCGACGTCGACCGTCCGCTCGTCGGCGAGGGGAAAGACGCGGCCCGAGGCGTAGCGGGCGACGCGCGCCGCGTCGTCGTCGGATGCGGTGGCGAGAAGCGCGGCGAGACGGTCGGCTTTGGCGAGGCGGCCCGAGGCGGCGGCAATGTCGCCGAGCGCCGCCGCGAGATTGGCGAAGAGAAGGTCAGGCATCGTCGTCGAGGGCGTCGGTGTCGGTCGCGCGGTCGGGCGCGTCGGCCGGGACGAACGCGCGCGGGCGGGCCGGCGGGAGATCCACGGTCGTGTCTTGGCAAACAGCGCAGAAGTAGATGATGCGCTCCTTGTCGCCCCCGTTCTCGCCCGTCACGTCTTCGCGCGTCGTCTGGCGCTTCTGGCGGACCGGCGCGCCGCAGCGCAGGCACGGCAGGTTGGTCCGCCGGAAGACGGCGTGGCGCGTGCTCCACGGCTGCGGCGCGTTGTAGGTCATGCCCGGCTCGGTGTTGAGGCGCGCGACGTCTGTCCCGCTTATGGTCCGCCCGGCGTCCTGGTAGGCGAGGGCGCAGATGCGCGGGATCTCGCGGCCGAGGCACGCCCAGTCGTCGGGCGTGAGGTCGCCGACCGTGCGCCACGGGTCGATCCGGCACTCCCAGAGAATCTCGGCACGGAGGTAGTTGCCGATGCCCGCGACGACGGTCTGGTCCAGCAGCGCCGCCCCGACCGTCCGCTCGGGCGCGGCGAGGAGGCGGTCGCGGACGCCCGCGGCGTCGTAGTCGCCCGCTCGCGGGAGCACGTCCGGCCCGAGTGTCGGCAGGTGCGGGACGCCCGCGTACGGGTCGCCGGTTCCAACCTCGAACACGGGCGCCGAGAAAAGGACCGCGACACGCTCGGGCGTCTCGATGCGGGCCCGCTCGCGGCGGTCACGCGTGACCGAGATCTCGTCCGCAGGATCGACGATGTGCCACCGACCCCACATCATAAAGTGCGACGAGAAGAAGGCCATGACGCCCGCCGCGTCCGGCTCGGTCTCGCCGACGAGGATCTTGCCGTGGCTCCAGACGCGCGCGACGGTGCGGCCGCGGAAAACGTCCGGGTGTGCCTCCAGCCACGCCTTTGCCGCCTTCGTTCGGGCCGAAAGCGCCACGATCGGCTGCCCGGCGAGCGCCTCGTGGAGCGCGTCCGCGGCGCGGCGGACTTCGGGACCTTCGGGCATTGGGCGGCGGATCGGGGCGCCGTGTATGTGCGCCGCCGCCGCCCGGTTTCCGAACGGCGGAGTCACGGTGTCGTCACCGGGAGGGGCGAGACTCGGGCTTCGCCGCCTCCCTGCCCATGCCTGCCGCCGCCCAGTTCGAGACGTACCGCCCGGCCCTGACAGGCCACTGCTACCGGATGCTCGGCTCCATCGCCGATGCCGAAGACGCGGTCCAGGAGGCACTCGTTCGCGCGTGGCGCGCGTCGGAGCGGTTCGAGGAACGCGCAGCGCTCCAGACGTGGCTCACGCGCATCGCCACGAACGTCTGCCTCGACACGCTCGCGGCGACGCGGCGGCGGCGCACGCGGCCGGTCGACCTCGGGATGCCGCCGGCCATCGCGCCCGAGCCGTCGGACCTCGTCGCCCATTCCGCCGAGGTGTGGATCGAGCCCGCGCCCGACGCGGCGGTCTTGCCGGCCGAGGGCGACCCCGAGCAGCGGGCCGTCCTGCGCGAGAGCGTGCGCCTCGCGTTCGTCGCGGCCCTCCAGTTTCTCCCGCCGCGCCAGCGCGCCGTCTTGCTACTGACGCAGGTGCTGAACTGGTCCGCGGCCGAGGCCGCCGAGGCGCTCGGGATGACTGTGCCCGCCGTTACCAGCGCACTCCAGCGCGCCCGGGCGACCCTCGACGCACGCAACCCGGCCGTCGTGCCGCGGGCGCTCTCGGCCGAGCAGCAGGACCTCGTCGGGCGCTACGTCGCCGCGTTCGAGGCGTACGATGTCGACGCGCTCGCGGCGCTCCTGCACGAGGAGGCGACGCTTTCGATGCCGCCGTAC
>DASVSE010000569.1:0-2442 GCA_036388235.1 Rubricoccaceae bacterium
GGCCGGATAGACGAGCGTGCGGGCGTCGACGGCTGCTACGTCCGGCGCCCCGGGTGCGTCGGGCGCGGCGGGGGCACCGGCGGGGACGAGGCCGAGGCCCGCGCAGCCGGAGAGGACGGCGCCGAGGGCGAGCGGGGCGAAGAGACGGATCGACATCGAGACAGTCGGAGAGAGGGGAAACCGGGCGCAACGGGTGGGTCAGCCGTCGGTGCGGAGCGTGGCGACCGTCCGGTTGGCGCGCGTAAACGTGGCCGCGGCAACGCGGCGGACGTCGTCGGCCGTGACGGCGTCGAGGGCGTCGATGTCGCGGAAGAGCGAGCGCCAGTCGCCGCCGAGGACCTCGGCTTCGGCGAGGGCACTCGCAAGGCCGTCGTTGTCGGCGAGGGCGGCGACGAGGCCAGCGCGGGCGCGCGTCTTGGCGCGGGCGAGCTCCTCGTCAGTCACGCCCTCGGTCGCGACGCGGTCGAGCTGGGCGGTCACGTCGGCTTCGAGCGAGTCGGGATCGACGCCGGGGGATGGGACAGCAATGACGACGAACAGGCCGGGGTACTTCTCGCCCGGGAACGCCTCGTAGACGCCCGTTCCGGCTGCGCGCTGCGTCTCGACGAGGCCTCGGTAGAAGCGGCTCGTGCGCCCGGCGTCGAGCACGTCGGCGAGGACGGTGTAGACGGCGGCGTCTGGGTGCGCGCCCGACGGACGGTGGTAGCCCATCAGAAGGGTGGGCTGCGCGCGGTCGAGGAGCGTTACGCGGCGTTCACCGAGCTGAACGGGCTCGACGGTCGGGATGCGCGCGGGCGTGGGGCCGGGCGGGACGGCGCCGAAGTACTGCGCGGCGAGGCGCTGCATCTCGGCCACGTCCACGTCGCCGACGATGGCGACGGTCAGGTTGGAGAGGCTGTAGTAGGCGTCGAAGAAGGCCTGCGCCTCGGCGCGGGAGAGGGCCTGGAGGTCCGAGATGTACCCGATCGTCGGGCGGCCGTAGGGGTGGGCCTTGAAGGCCGTCGTGAGAAAGTCCTCGAAGAGGCGGCCCGTCGGGCGCGAGTCCGTTCGGAGGCGGCGCTCCTCAATCACGACGTCGCGCTCCTGGTAGAACTCGCGGAGGACGGGCCGAGTCCAGCGGTCGGCCTCGGTGGCGAACCACAGCTCGGCCTTGTTGGCGGGGAGCGAGTAGAAGTAGCCCGTCTGGTCGGCGGACGTGAAGGCGTTGACGCCAACGGCGCCCGAGGCGTCGAGCAAGCGGTCGAAGGCGGCGTCGTCCACGTAGCGCGCGGCCGAGTCGCGGGCGGCCGTAAAGGCGGCGTCGGGGTCGGTGAGGTCGGGCTCGGTTCCGGGGCTTGCGGCGTCGCGGGCCTGTCGGAGGCGGGCGAAGGCGGCGTCCTCGGCCTGCATCGCCTGGAGTTCGGCCGCGAGGTCGGTCGTGCCGAGCGTCGTCGTGCCTTTGAAGGCCATGTGCTCGAACATGTGCGCCACGCCCGACTGGCCGGTCGGCTCGTCGACGGAGCCGACGTCGGCGTAGGTAAAGAACGAGACGACGGGCGCGTCGCGGCGGGGGACGACGAGGAACGTCATGCCGTTGGGCAGCTCGAACCGCGTTACGAGGGTGTCGAAGCGGGCGAGGAGCGTCTGGGCGGCGGCAGCCGGCGCGAGGGCAGCGCCGAGGAGGGCGAGGAGGGCCGTGCGGCGGAGGAATCGGGAGAGCATCGGGGGCGGGCAGCGGACGGCCCAAACCTACGCGCCGCCCCGCTGGCACGGACGCGGCGGCGCAGGCGCTCGGACGCGGTGAGGCCTGAACACGACGCCGCCCCGCCGGCAGATGCTCGGCGGGGCGGCGGAGAGACGGGCGGACGCACGGTTAGTCGCGGTTCGCGTGCATCTCGGCGAGCAAGGCCGTCGGGAGGAAGGCGTCGACGGTCACGCCGCCGGTCGCCTCGTCGACCTCGACGCCGTCGAGGGCGCTCAGGAAGGCCGGCTCGTCGGCGGCGCCGACGCGGGCGGCCGAGACGCCGCCGCGGAGGACGTCGGCAAGGTCAGCCGGCTCGGTGGACTGGACGAAGGCGCGGACGGGGACGCCGTCACGCCCAAAGTCCATCGACACCGCGACGCCCTGCGAGAGGCGCGCGGCGAGCGCGGCCGGGTGGTCGCCCTGCGGGGCGCCGGCGGCATCGAGGTGGCGGGCGACGAACCAGGCGCCGTCTGGGAAGGCGACGCGGTCGAGGAGGGCCTGGAGCTCTGCCGACGGCGTGGCACCGGACGTGCCGAGGCGGGCGAGCATCTGGCGGACCGTCGCCTCGTCGCCCGCGAGCACCATGCGGTCGTTGGGGAAGGCGACCCCCGACGTGCGGCCTTCCTCGGTCGTGAGGTAGAGCGCGACGCCGTCGACGTCGGTCGTCGTCACCTCGCGCTCGGTCTGCGTGGCGAGAAAGCGCTCGATGCGCTCGCGCG
>DASVSE010000570.1:0-10739 GCA_036388235.1 Rubricoccaceae bacterium
TGGCGTGTGCGCAGCCCAACGCAGCGCCTCAGTTCACCTGCGGCCACGAGCCGGGTGCGCGGAGCAGCGTCGAGGCCACATTCCGGGGCACCGAGGTGGGCTCGGTGTCGGACATTCTCGGCGCGGTCTACGGCACGTCTCTTCCGCAGAAGCCGGCCGCATCTCCCGTTAGCGAGACTGAGTGTCGGCGTCTCGTCGCGACGCTGACCTCGACAGATTGGGGCAACCTTGCAGATACGGCTGTCTCATTTTACAAGATCAAAGCGGCGGGCGGGCAGCCGCACGTGTTCGCCGCATACGCGGCGCCGGTGTTCTCCACGGACCCCGGCATCATCGAGATCGCCGAGGACCTCGTGTTCGTGCTCGACGCCGGTTACACCCTGCTGTTTTACACGCTCGCGGCCAACCCGGCCCACCGCTGATCCACCCTACTGATCAGCGAGGACACCCCGGGCGGCGGTCGGGTCGCCGTCGTTGGGGGCGGGCACGATCCCGAGGGCCTCGCAGAGCATCGCGTACACGTCGACCGTCCGGAACTCGGGGACGACGGCGCCGCCGGAGCGGAAGGCGGGGCCGCGGGCGATAAGGATGCCGGCCATCGAAGGCGCGGTGTTGTCGTAGCCGTGCGTGCCGCCTCGGGGCGTGCGCGTGTTGGTGCGCGTGGTCAGCGTCCAGCCTTCGTCGGCGACGAGGACGAGGGGCGCGATCCGTTGGTTGTCGCGGAAGTGGAGGCGCTCGGGGACGCCGCCGGCCGCCTCGGGCGCGTCGCGCCGGTAGACCTCGACGTGGTCAAGGGCGTCGAGGGCGAGGGCGAGCGAGTCGAGGCGGCCGGGCTGGGGCCAGACGAGGGTCGTCGCGCCCCAGAGGACGTTCTCGGTTTGCGCGGCGAAGCGGGGCGCGGCATCGTCGAGGTAGACCACGCGCTCGGGCGAGAGAGCGGCCATGCCGTGGTCGGACACGACGACGAGGTTGACAGGGCGGCCGAGGGCGTCGAGGCCCGATGTGAGGCGGGCGATGGCCGCGTCGACGTGCTGGATGGCGACGACGGTCTCGGGCGCGTCGGGGCCGTCCGAGTGCCCTGCGTGGTCGACCTCCTCGAAGTAGAGCGTGACGACGCGCGGGCGTGTGGCGGCAGGGCGGGTGAGCCAGGCAAGGACCGTGTCCACGCGGGCGTCGGCGGAGACGGACTCGTCGTAGATCTTCCAGTCGCTCGGGCGAACGCCGCCGATGGCGGCCTCGGAGCCGGGCCAGAACATCGTCGCAGAGCGGGCGCCCTGACGCTCGGCGGTCGCCCAGAGGGGCTCGCCGCCCCACCAGCGCGCGTCGGTCACGGCGTCGCGGTTACCGAGCGAGAACGAGCCGAGGACGGCGTCGCGCATGGAGTTGCCGACGATGCCGTGGTGCTCGGGGTGGAGGCCGGTGACGAGTGAGTAATGGTTGGGGAACGTCAGCGACGGGAAGACGGGGATGAGGCGGCCGGCGTGGACCCCTTCGGCGGCGAGTCGGTCGAGGGCGGGGGTTTCGGCGCGGTCGCGGTAGTCGTAGCGGAAGCCGTCGATGGAGACGAGGACGAGCGGGACGGGCTCGGCGGCGGGCGTGGCGGGCGGCGCGGCGGTCCGGCAGCCCGCGAGGACGAGAACGGCGAGGAGGAACAGACGGGGCATCATCGGGGGCGGGGCGGTGAGAGAGGGCCAACGCGGCGGTGGGTGTCTGGCTCCGGGGAAACAGAGCAACGCGAGGCGGGAGGGCCGGAACGGGTAGAAAGACCCTCCGAAGGTCGCCGACGAGGTGCGGAGGCCCGCCGACGAGGCACGGGAGGTCACCGACGTGGTGCGGAACGTCGGCGACGGGGTCCGGAATCTCGGCGGCGAGGTGCGGAGCGTGAACGACAAGGTCCGGAGGCCCACCGACAGGGACCGGAACGTCGGAGACGAGGTGTGGGACGTCGGGGACGAGGCGTCAGAAGCCGACGGCGGTGTCTTCGCCGCGGGGATCGGCGCCGCCGAGGAGGACGCAGCCGGCGCCGAGGGTCTCCGTCCGGGCGAGGCCAGACGGGTCGACGGCGGCTTCGGTGGCATCGCAGGCAACGAGGACAGCGTCGGCTCGGCTCCAGTGGCCCGCTTCCTCCGCAACGGTCCAGCCGCGCGCCCGGAGCGCGTCTGAGACGTCGCGGGCGAGGGCGCCACGCTCGGCGAAGAGGACGTCGGGGCGCCACTGGTGGTGGATGCGCGGCGCAGCGACGGCCTCCGAGATCGTCATCCCATGATCGACGACGTTGAGGATCGCCTCGAAGACCGTCGTGATGATGCGCCCTCCCCCTGGCGAGCCGACGACGAGGCGAAGGCGGCCGTCGGGCCCCTCGACGATGGTCGGCGTCATGGAGGAGAGCATGCGCTTGCCTGGGGCGACGGCGTTGGCGTCCGTCCCGACGAGGCCAAACTGGTTGGGGACGCCGGGGGCGGCGGCGAAGTCGTCCATCTCGTTGTTGAGCAG
Source organism: Rubricoccaceae bacterium (assembly GCA_036388235.1). Lineage (GTDB taxonomy): Bacteria > Bacteroidota > Rhodothermia > Rhodothermales > Rubricoccaceae > DASVSE01. The sequence goes on from DASVSE010000570.1 coordinate 2,494, forward strand.
GAAGCCCGCGCCGCCGACGACGAGGCCCGACCCATAGGCGCCGTTGAGCGTCGTCGTGACCGAGACGGCGGTCCCGTCGGCGTCGACGACCGAGTAGTGCGTTGTCTGGTCGGACTCGTGGGGCGGGGCGCCGGCCGAGACCGTGTCCGAGGGCGTCATGCGGGCCGGGTCGAACGTCGCCATGCGCGACCGGACGTAGGCCGAATCGAGGAGGCCCGCGACGGGGACGCGCACGAAGTCGGGGTCGCCGAGCCACTCGGCGCGGTCGGCGTAGGCGCGGCGCATCGCCTCGCCGGTGAGGTGGACGGTCGCGGACGAGTTGAAGCCGAGCGCGCGGACGTCGAACGGCTCGACCGAGGCGAGCATCTGGAGGAGCGCGATGCCACCCGACGACGGCGGGCCCATCGCGATCACGCGGTGCCCGCGGTACGTCCCAACGACGGGCGGGCGCTCGACGGGCCGGTAGGCGGCGAGGTCGGCAAGCGTGATGAGGCCACCGTTGCGCTCCATCTCGGCGGCGATCAGGCGGGCGGTCTCGCCGGTGTAGAAGCCGTCGCGGCCGGCATCGCGGATGCGAAGGAGGACAGCGGCGAGGTCGGGCTGGCGGAGCGTGTCGCCCTCGGCGTAGGGAGACGTCGGGACAAAGGCGCGGGCTGTGCTCGGGAAGGCCGAGAAGGGGGTCCGGAAGGCGTTGAGGCGCGCAGCTTCGTCGCGCGAGAGGGGGTAGCCGCGCTCGGCGAGGGCGACGGCCGGCGCGAGCACATCGGCGAGCGGGAGGCGGCCCCAGCGCGCGTGCGCCTCGACGAGCCCGGCGACCGACCCGGGGACGCCGGCCGCGAGGGCGCCGATCTGGCTGCGCGCGGGCACGAAGGTGCCGGTCGAGTCCAGAAACATGTCGCGCGTGGCCGCAGCGGGGGCCGTCTCGCGGAAGTCTAGCGTCGTCGCGGTGCCATCGGGGAAGCGAACGACGAGAAAGCCGCCGCCGCCGACGTTGCCCGCGACGGGGAACGTGACGCCGAGCGCGAAACCGGTCGCGACGGCGGCATCGATGGCGTTGCCGCCGGCACGCATCGCCGCGACGCCGGCCTCGGAGGCGTGGCGCTCGGCGGAGACGACCATCCCGCGCGAGGCACGGACCGGGGCGGGCGCGGGCGACCACTGCGCCTGGACGGGCGCGGCGACAAGCAGGACGAAAGCGGCGAGGGCGAGGCGCATAGGTCAGGTCCGGGCTTGCCCGGCGGGTTTACCCGGCAGGCAGGCGGCGAGCCGCAAGGTCGCCCTGGACTGTCCTGTCACTCGGCGGCGGCGAGGCGGTCGGTCTGCGTCGTCGTCACCCTGGCGATCTCGTTTCCCTGCTCGTCGGTCAGGATCTGGTCCCGGTAGACGATCCGGCGCTGGACGAGGCCGGCCGCCGCAATCCAGTCCACCCAGTCGATGCTGTCGTCGGGCGCACCTCCGAAGATGAGGTGCGTCCGGACGACCACGCAGCGGAACGTGCCGGCCGGCGTCTGGACCGTCTCCATCCCGACGACCTCGCGCGTGCTCCGGAAGAAGCTGTCGACCTCGAAGTGGGTCCAGACGCGGCCCGCCTCGGCTGGGTATTCGAGCACGATGCGGGCCGGCGTGCGCGCCTGCGGGCCGCGGACGACTCCGCCACCGCCCGGCCGCGCCGTGCCGCGGGCGGCGACGGCTTGCCGCACGAGCAGCGGCAGTGACGGGTCGAGTTCGCCCGGACGAGCCGAGCGGAGCCCGAACGTTCCGACGCTCTCGCTCACGAACTCGTACGCCACCTCTTCGAGCCGGTCGGCCGACGGCCGGTACCACATCCGTGTTTGCGAGGTGCCGGTCGGGTCGTAGGGGTTGGCTTCGGTGGACTCGACGACGGTCAGCCCGCGGAGCGAGTCGAGCGCTTGTCCAACGCCGACGACGCGGTCCGTCCGGACGACCGTCGGGAGCGTGCCGCGCCCGCCGCCGGTCGTGTCGGTGGCGTAGGCCACCTCGTAGCGGCGCATTTCCCCGGCGCGGAGCGTGATGCGGACCGCGTCGTCGTCTGCGCTGTCGCACGCGGCGACGAGGAGGACGAGGGACGCGAGGGCGGCGAGGCGCATGAGGCGGTGCAGCAGGTGAGCCGGCAGGGTAGCCGATTCCCCGGCCACAATCAAGGCACCGATCCGGCCATCAACTTGTCCCTAGTGGTCCCCGATGACCTGCCCGGCGTGCGGGCGCGTGTCGCCGCCGAAGTTCAGGCGGTGCGGGACGTCGTTGCGCTGCGGGGACGGGTTGATGAGGCCACCCGTAATCGGCGTTTCGAGGGCGGAGACGAACGGCGCGACGGACGAGAACAGAAAGTCCTGCTGGAGTTCGTACATCTCGGGCGTGAAGCCAGCCGCATCGCCCTCGTGCCCATCAAGGTCGAGGTAGAGCGTGCGCGGCCAGTTCGGAAAGCGGTCCTGCGCGTCGCGGAGGCGCGCCATGAGACCGCGCGCAGCCGCCTCGAAATCGTCGTCCGGACCGACGACATGGTAGACGGCGACGGTGTTGTCGAAGCCGGCGTAGACGCCGGGCAGGTCCGGCTTGGCATAGTCCGGAACGAAGGCGGACTCGGGAGGATCGGGAGCGTCGGACACGGCAGGCAGCAGGCAGCGGAGCCGCAACCTACGCCGCGCTCTCGGCCGAGGTCCATCCGGAAGGGGCGAGGTCGCCGAACGGGTGCTCGGTCTCCAGTGGTCCGTTCATCGCCCCGAACGGGTTCCCAAGTGGGTCTCCGAAGGGGCCGTCGGCCAGGAGAATCTCCAGCCCTGTGGTCTCACCGACGTAGTCAGGCGGCACGAAGAGCAGGGCATCGGGCGAGATCGCCTCCGGCGGAAGATCCACGACGACGGCGGTGTGGCGGGGCAGGCGAACCGTCCGGCGCCACGGCGGTCCCATCGGCACGTCGACGTTGCCGCCGAGCCGCTCGACGAGCCGCTCGACGAGCCGGTCCACCGACGCCGCTGGCTGGTCGGCCCGGATGGCAGCCGAGGAGGCATCGGCCTCGCGGATGCCGACATCGAACACGAGGCGGCTGCCGTCGTCTGCCAGACGCGTGTCGATGTGGCGCGCCCCGGGCACGGCCGCCGCTTCGTCGACGATCGCCTGCACGACGCGCCCGACGAGGGCGGGGTCCATCAGCAGGGGAACGCGCGAGACGGCGGCCTCGAATGAGATCTCGACGCCCGCCTCCCGGGCGGCCGACGCAGCCGCGAGAACGGCATCGCGGACGACGACCGCGGCATCGACGGGCACGAGCGAGATCGAGACCCGGGCGGCTTCGGCGAGGGCAACCGTCGCGTCGAGCGTCGCGAGCAGGTGGTGGGCCGAGCGCGAGATGACGTCGCGAATCTGTTCGGGCTCCCCGGCGGCAAGGTCGGGGCCGAGGAGTTCGGCATAGCCGAGGATCGCCGTTAGCGGCGTCCGGACGTCCCGGTGGAGGCGCTCGAAGAGGCTCGCCTGCTCGGCTGCCGCTGCCTCGGCAAGGTGGCGGCGCTCGCTCGCGATCCGCAGGCCGTCCTCGCGGGAGGTGACGTCTTCGGCGACGAACGACACGCACGGTGCCAGCGTGCCCGTCGCGTCGTGGACGTCGAGGCGGGTGAGGGTCGCTTCGACGCTGCGCATGCCCGCAGGGGTATCGAGCGTGAGCAGAATCGGTGGCAGGCTGGTGCCGACATCGCGGGCGAGGGCCCGGCGTGTGCCGGCCGCCCACAGGCGTCCCGCATACCCGTCGATGCCGACATCGGCCGCAAGGCTGCCTGCGAGCACCTCTGCGGAGACCCCCATGAGGCGCGCCGCAGCGGCGTTGACGCTGACAAACTGGACGGTGCCGTCGCGTGCGAGCGTCGTCAGGCCCATCGCGACCGGGGCGCGGTCCACGAACGCGGCGAGCGCGGCTTCCCGGTCGGCGAGGCGGCGGGCGGCATCATGGCCACCGATGGCGGACCCGATCCACCGTGCGAGCGACTCGGCGAGGGCACGGTCCCCTTCGGAGAACGGCTCGGTCCGTGCCTCCCGCCCGACCGCGACGAGCGTCCCGACGGTGCGGCCGCCGGCGAACACGGGGGCGCCGAGGTAGGCTCCGCGTCCATCGCCCAGGTCGTCGACGGCAATCGGACCGTCGGACGAAACCGTCATGGCACAGGGCAGTGCCGCGACTGGCACAGGACCGCTGGGCAGTAGCCCGAGCGGGTCTATCACGGACTCGGGCGTCCACGTGCCGTTCGTGATGCGTGCGAACGCGGCAGCATCGAGCCCCAGCGCCTGCGCGAGCCCGGAGAGCCCAAGGGCGAGGCGCTCGTCGAACGTGCCGGTGTGCGTGGCGACACGGTGGAGCAGGCGGCTGTGAGCGTCGTCGGCTGTTTCAGCCAGCGTCTCCACGACGGGTTCGTGAGCCGACGAGACGAACGCTCGGGCCACGATGAGGGCATCGGCAAACGCCTGCTGCCACGCCGCGTCGAGGGCGACGCCGTCGAGCCCGAGCACGAGCAGCGACGCCGTTCCGATGCGTTGCCCGGCCGCGAGGTGCACGCCGTCGACAACGGCCGAGACGTCCAGTACCGTTGGGGTCTCGCCGAGGGCTTCGGCGAGTGAGGGAAACGCACCCGCCGGTGCACCCGCCGCCGCGATGAGGCGCTCGTACGGACCGCGCGCGTCGTAGAGGTGCACCGCTGCCGCCCCGAGGCGGTGAGCGATCAGGCGGAGCGCCGCCTCAGCTGCAGAGGACGGGCCAGAGGGCGGCCCAGAGGCGGGCGCTGCAGCGTGTCGCACAGGGAAGCGGTGAGAGCGGGCTGAGTGTATCGCCCACTGCTCGCCCCTCTTTATCTGTTCAGCCGACTAATCCGTTGTCTCGGCACGCCCACGCGCCACCGCACGCGGCTAAACCAGCGCAGGCTCTCCGCGGTGAGTCCGGGATACCGCAGACGACCTGCGCTGCTCTCATCGCCCCGAGACGGCGCTCAGCGCGCGACGGAAATCGGCTGGACGTCGCGCAGCGCCCCCGCCTCGGCGACGACGAAGTACAGGCCGGGTGCGAGGCCCGCCGTCTGCACCAACAGGGCAGTCTCGCCAGCCCCCTGCCGGGTGTCCGCGATGACGCGGAGGGTCCGGCCGCGGCCGTCGACGAGACGCACGCGTACATCGGCTGCCTCGGCGAGCGTCAGCCGGAGCATGGCGGTGCCTGTCCGGACCGGGTTCGGGTGTGGCGCTCCAAGGGAGAGGCGCGGGGCAGCCGCGGGGGCGTCACCCGCTGCGAGGGGGCCGACGAGCACCGTCTGAGCGGTCGTGTAGATGTAGTCGCCGGAGGCGTTGCCGTCGCTCTGTCCGTTGCCGTCGGCGTCGATAGCGCCGCCGTTCGCGGCGTTGCCCGCGGCCGTAAAGCGGACCGTTGCGGGAGCGTTCGGGGCGGTCCAATTGAAGGTCCACGAGGACCGCGTCGTCCCCGTCGTCGTGTGCGTAATGGTGCGTTCGGTGCCGAACGTCGCGCGCGTGTTGGCGGCATCGGTGACCGTTGAGGTACCAGAGATGGCGCCCGATCCGTCGCGGGCTGCGATCTCGAAGCCCTGGCGGCGACCCGTCGCCGAGCCCGGGGCGGGCTCCGTCGTGTTGACGACCGTGACCGTCACCGGGACCGTCTGGCCGGGCTGGACGGCGCCGGGCAGGCTGATCGAGACGCTGCCTGTCCCGCTGTTGAGCGGATACGAATCGTGGCAGCCCTGGATCGAGCACGTCTGGACGCGGCCGTCGGCTTCGAGCAGCGAGCCGTCGAAGTTGCCCGGCGAGCCCGACGGGTACGTTGCGGCAGGGCGCGGCGCGGCGAGCACGGCCGCGACGGCGAGCGCGATGACGGCGACGGACGTGGAGGCGAGGGCGCGGAGCGGAAGGCGGGTCATCGGGCGCGGACGAGGCGGAGAGTAGTGCGGGCGCCGTCGGCGGCGGCCAGGCGAACAAGGTAGACGCCCGGGGCGAGGCGGGCACCGTCGACCGCGACCGCGCGGCGTTCGCCGGCGGCAACGTCGGCGTCGAGCAGGACGGCGAGGTCGCGGCCGAGCGCGTCGGTGAGGGTCACGCGCGTCCGTCCACCCGCGGCGGGCGTGACGTCCACGACCGCGCGGTCTCGGAACGGGTTGGCCGTCGCGAGGCGCAGCGCAGGCGCTGCTCCGGAGGCCTCGCCTTCGCCGGAAACGGCCGTCGAGACGAAGCGGCGGAGGCTGCCGTCGGCGCTCATGACGTAGAGCTCGCCCGCCGCGTCCTCGCCAAACGCGAACAGGCCGAAGCCGACCGAAGCGATGGTCTGACGCGTGGCGGTTGTCCCGTCGTAGGTCAGGCGCCAGAGGTTGCCCGTGCAGTAGTCGCCGAAGATGTACTGGCCCGAGAGGTCCGGATTGCGCGTGCCGCGGTAGACGAAGCCACCGGTGATGGAGCAGTTGCCACCAGCGTGCGTGTACTCGTAGATCGGGTCTGCGAAGCCGGTCCGGTCACAGGTCGTCGAGACACCCGGGTTGCAGTGGAAGCCCTCGGCGATGCGCCAGCCGTAGTTGGCGCCGCTTGTGACGAGGTCAATCTCCTCATACGTGTTCTGCCCGACGTCGGCGCCCCAGAGCCGGCCCGTCGCCCGGTCGAAGGAGAACTTGAACATGTTGCGGAGGCCGTACGCATAGATCTCCTCGCGAAAGCCGCTCGTGTTGCCCGCGTAGGGGTTGCTCGGCGGGATGCCATAGTTCAGCCCGCTGGTCGGGTTGTCCACGTCGAAGCGGAGCATCTTGCCCAGCAGGACCGCCCGGTTCTGGGCGCGGTTGCCGGGATCGTTGCTCGAGCCGCCGTCGCCGAGCGAGAGGTACAGGTAGCCGTCGTGTCCGAAGGCGAGCTTGCCGCCGTTGTGGTTCGAGAACGGCTGCGGCACCTGAAGCAGAATCTGCGCGCTCGCCGGGTCGAACACGGCCGGGTTCGTGGCTGAGCGCGTGTAGCGCGCCAGGACCGTCCGCCCGTCGGTCCGGCCCGAGTAGTGGACGTACAGGTAGCCGTTGGCCGCGAAGTTGGGGTGGAACGCCATCCCGAGAAAGCCTTGCTCGCCGCTGTTCTGGACCAGGCCCGTGATGTCCAGCACGGTCGTGGCCGTGGCCGTCGTGCGGACGTTGGGGAACGCGCGGACGCGCCCGCCCTTCTCGGCGACGTAGATCAGCCCGCTGCCGTCGCCGGCATGCGTGAGCTCGATCGGCTCGGAGAAGGTGAGGCTCGGGAAGGCCGGCTCAAGCGCCGACGTCGTCTGAGCGTGGGCGCCGAACGCGAGCAGGGCGAGCGCAGCCGGGACGGCGCGGGCCGCCAGACGGAGAGAGCGGATCATCGGTGAGGAGCAGTGGGGACAGGCCCGAAGTATAGGGCCGTAGCTTCCCGACGCACAGCCCTTGTCCGCCGCCGTGGTCCCCTTTCGGCTGCTTTTCCTGCCTCTTACGGCGGCCGTCTGCCTCGCGGCGGGCGGCTGCCAGACGCGCGATGCGGCTCCGTCCGTAGACCGCTCGGCCCTCCGCGCAGCGTGGACGGCGTGGACGGCCGAGCGCGACACCCTTTTTCGGTCGGCCGGAAGCCCGCTGCCCGAGAGCGAGCGCTCGGCCTTTGCCGGCCTCCCGTACTTCCCGTACGACTCGACGCTCGCTGTCGCCGCCGCCCTCGTCCCCGCCGTCTCGACCGACACGGTCTCGTTCCCGACCTCGACCGGCGAGCTGCGCCCGATGGTGCGGGCCGGTCAGCTCGTCTTTACGGCCGGCGGCGTCGAGCGGCGCCTTGTCGCGTACACGCAGATCGAGCCGGGACCCGGCGCGGGCGAGCTGTTTGTGCCGTTCCGGGATGAGACCTCGGGCCGCGAGACCTACGGCGGCGGGCGCTACCTCGACCTGCCCGTCGCGCCGCTCGGGACGTACGCGCTGGATTTCAACCGCGCGTACCACCCGTACTGCGTCTACTCGGACGCATACTCGTGCCCACTCCCGCCGGCCGAGAACACGCTCGCGCTTCCGGTCGAGGCCGGCGAGCGGCTGCGGGCAGGCGCATAAACGACCGCGCCCGTTCGACCCCACGGTCTAACGGGTGCGGCCAGCTTACCGGCGCCTGCTAACGCGGCGTCCGGCCGATGCGACGATACCAGTCGATAAGTGACTCGCCTTCGCGGCGGGCGTTGGCATCCGAGCGCCGATCGTCGTCGCGGCGGTCGTCGTCGCGAC
>DASVSE010000571.1:0-3186 GCA_036388235.1 Rubricoccaceae bacterium
CCGCGTGGCGCGTGTCGGTCCAGGGCCACAAGGCGCTCGGCGTGGACTGAACAGGCCCGGGGGACGGCCCGCCGGAACAGCGACCGGGTGCCCCGGTATCCGCACGCCATTCCGCTGCTGCCGTGCCCGACCCGTTCCCGCTCGCCACGATCGGCTACGAAGGCGCGACGCTCGATGCCGTCGTGCGTGCCGTTCAGGCCGCGGGCGTCCAGACGCTGATCGACGTGCGGGCGGTCGCGCGGTCGCGGCGGCCGGGGTTCGCCAAGTCGCGGCTCGCGGCCGGCATGGCCGAAGGCGGAATCGAATACGTCCACCTGCGCGGGCTTGGGACGCCGGCGGAGGGCCGCGCGGCGTCGAAAGCGGGCGACCACGCGGGTATGCAGCACGTCTTTCGCGAGCACCTCGCGACGCCCGAGGCGCAGGCAGACCTCCACGCACTCGCCGACCGCGTCGGGGCTGGCGAGCGTGTGGCGCTGCTGTGCTTCGAGGCGGATGCGGCGCACTGCCACCGCCGCCTCGTTGCCGAGGCGCTCGGGCGCCTCGTGCCGCTTGCGGTCACGGACCTGACGCCGGCCGCGGGCTAGGAGGCCTCGTCCACGTCGCCGGCGAGCAGCCGTTCGAGGCTGCGCGTCTCGTCGATGATGCGCTCGAAAAGGCGCTGGAGGGCGTCGGGAGGGAGAGGGCCGGCGTTGGCCTCGGCGGCGTTGCGCTGCACGTCCGCCTCGCGGCGCGGGGCGTAGACGGGCAGCCCGGCCGCGTGCTTGATGCGCCCGATCTCGGCCGCACATGCCGCCCGCTCGTTGAGAAGTGCGACGATCAGGCGGTCGATGGCGTCGATCCGGTCGCGCCACGGCGCGAGGGCGTCCGGCCCTGCATCCGACTCGGGGCCGCCCTCGCCCGTCACAGCGCGAGCGCGGGCTGGGCCGCGAGGTCGAGCCCGTCGCGTGCGCCCGACGCCCACCGGAATGCGCCCGCGACGGCGATCATGGCCGCGTTGTCGACCGAGAACGCCGGGTCCGGAACGTGGAGCGTGAACCCGTCGGCGTCGGCCGCAGCCTGGGCGGCGGCCCGGAGGCCGCGGTTGGCCGAGACGCCCCCGACGATGGCGACGTGCCGAATGCCCGTCTCCCGGACCGCCTCGCGGAGTGCCCCGACGAGCGCTCGGGCGACGGTCGCCTGGAACGACGCGCACACATCGGCGACGTGCGCAGCACCCTCTGCCGGGTGGTCGTCCAGCCAGTAGCGGACGGCCGTCTTGAGGCCCGAAAACGAGACGTCGAACGGCGGCCGCTCGCCGTGCTTGCCCGTCAGCCGGGGCGAGGGCAACTTCAGAAAGGCCGGGTCGCCCTCGGCCGCGAGGCGGTCCACGTGCGGGCCGCCCGGGTACGGCAGCCCGAGCAGCCGCGCGACCTTGTCGAACGCCTCGCCGGCCGCGTCGTCTCGCGTGCGCCCGAGGACGGTCTGGTGCAGGCCCTCGCCGACGACCGACAGGTGCGTGTGGCCGCCGGAGACGGTCAGGCACAGAAACGGGACGGGCGGCCCATCGCCGCGGACGTACACCGACGCCGCGTGGCCATCGAGGTGGTGGACGCCGACAAGCGGCAGGCCGCGTCCGAGCGCGATCCCTTTCGCGACGCCGAGTCCGACGAGGAGCGACCCGGCAAGCCCCGGCCCGACCGTCACGGCGACGGCGCCGATGTCGTCCAGCGTCATGCGGGCCTCGGCGAGGCCCGCCTCGACCGTCGGCACGACGAGCTGCTCGTGGGCGCGACTGGCCAGCTCGGGCACGACGCCGCCGAACGCCTCGTGCACCTGCTGACCGGCCACGACGCTCGACGCGAGGCGGCCCTCCGCCCACACGGCCGCGGCGGTGTCGTCGCACGACGTCTCGATGGCGAGGAGCGGCGGGGCAGCAGGGACGGTCACGGACGGGGGCGCTGGGAGGGGGGAGGGCAGTCTACGCCCTCTCCGTAGCCCAACGGGTTCGAAAGGAACGATCCGGCGAGGCCGCGCCCGCTGGGACGGCCCGGCCCGGCCGTTCACAGACAGCCCTCTGGGAATCGGTCGGACGCATTGCGGGCACTTGTTCTCCTGTCGTCCCGGCAGGCGTCCGTTAGGCCCCGGGCTTGCTTGGGACCCCGCGATCCCTCGCCCTCCCCATGCCTCAGACCCTCCTCGTCGTCGCCGCGGTCATTCTGCTGGCCGTCTTCGGCCTGAACCGGCACCGGTCGATTGCCGCCGACGAGCGCTCCTCGATCGGCCGCGAGATCGAGGCGGCGGCACTGGCCGTGGGCGAGCGGTGGACCGGCCTCGCCCGCGACCTGGCCTTCGACGAGGCCGACGTCAGTGCGGTCCAGATGCGCTTGCAGGGCAACGTGGCTGGCCTCACGGCAGCTCCCGGCCGTGAGGCCGGAGAGACCCTCGCCGACGTGACCACGCTGGACGACGTCGACGACCTCCACGGGCTCTCCGTGACGGAGTCCGCCGCCGTCGCCGAGGGCGCCGTCTCGTTTAGGGTCACCGCGACGACGGGCTACGCCGTCCCGGGCACGTGGGCGACGGTCGCCTCCCCGACGACCGCAAAAATCGTGACCCTCACCGTGCGCGAGGTCACGACCGGCCCGACGCAGCGGCCGCCGGTCGTGCTCACACTTCCCGTTCGCGTCTCGGCCGCGCTCCAGTTCGTCCACAACAACTAGCCCTGTGCTGACGCTCCTCGACCATCTCACCGCCATCGCCGCCGGCACGTTCGTGCTGGTGGCGTTGCTGACGTTGCAGACGCGGGACCGTCTCTCGTCGATCGAGGACACCGTCTCGGACGCCGCGCAGCTGCGGGCGACCTCGGCGGCCGACGCGCTCGCGCAGGAGTTCGACAACACGCTGAGCGAAACGATGGCGAGGGCTGCGCTCGGCGGCGTCTACCGCTGCCTGCTCGTCCGCGACGCGGCCAACGAGCTCACGTCGACGGTCGAGGTGCCGGTGTACGTCCGGACCGTCCAGGGCGGCCCCGTCCAGGCCGCGACGGTCCGGTACCAGACCGTGGCCACGTCCAACACGGTCGCCGTCGGGACGCGGACGCGCCGCGTGTACAAGCTCACGCGCCAGGTCGACACCGGGTCGGGATACGGAACGGCCACGACGGTCGCCGACGCCGTCGTGGACTTCGACGTCAAGTTCCGCGGGCGC
>DASVSE010000572.1:0-6724 GCA_036388235.1 Rubricoccaceae bacterium
ATACGCGCTCCGTCTGCCCGAGCCGGCCTACTTGAAACTGAAGTACGTCGCCGAAGCGACGGGCCAGAGCATGAATGGGCTGTGTCGGGACGCGATCGAGAACGTCGTCGAGGCGCTCCTGGCTGAGCTTGACAGCAGGCGTTGAGCGCCTCGCAAGGGTAGACGGGTAGCCACCTGCGAGGCGCTCCGCGTCTCGGACCCCTACTGTGACACTCGGTGGGTTCTGATCTCGTCGAGCATCCAGTCGAATGCGTCCGTGAACGCCCGCAGCGCAGCCGGGTCCGCAAGCAGCCGCATCTTGAATCCAGGCCGGGTCGCTACGCTGTCGACGCTCGCGAGTACGCCCGGGATCGCCTTGAGCCGGCCGAGCAGCTCGCGCTTGCGCTCCTCGGTGTCGAACGGCGCGCGCATCGGCTTGAAGCGGACCTCAATCGTCCCGCTCGTATTCCACGCCGCGAACGTGCCGTGCTGGTCCCCGGCGAGGTCGAGCATCGGGAAGAACGACCCGTGGATCCGGCCGTAGCCCCACCAGAGCCGTAGCCCGCGCGCCTCGGCCCACCGCAGCAGCGCCTCGGCGACCCCGCGCACCTCGGCCCCGTGCCCCTCCTCGAGCGTGGCGAGGAACGATGCCTCGTCCCACTGCCGGCCCTTCTCGTGCGCCACGCCGGCCTTCTTCTGCTCGGACTGCGCCGTCTGCCCGACCACGCGCGGCACGAGCGTCCGGAGCCCACTCTCACCGACGTACTGCCGTACTTCGACGGCCAGCACCTCGGCCGGGTCCATCTGCCCGTTGAGGAATTCGACGATGCGCCGCAGTTCAGTAGGGATCTCGTCGGCGAGAAACACCATCCGCACGCGCCCGGCCTGCAGATTCGTCTTGACACGCTGCCAGTAGGTCTCCCACCCGTTGGCGTCGCCGGTGAGGGCCGCAATGCGCTCGGCGGGGTCATCGCCGAGCGCGTCGCACGTTGCCTCGAACTCGGCCACGAGGCGCTCGACGGGCCAGTACACGACGGCGTTGGCGGCATAGTCCAGCATCTGGCCTACGACCTCGCGCCGGATGCGGGTGTCGGTGCTCCGCTTCACTTCGACGAGCGTCGGGATGCCGTCCTGGTCGAGGAACAGGTGGTCGAGGCTCCACCGGTTCGCGCCGCCAGCCTCGCCGGGCACGCCAGTCTCGCGGCTGACAAGCACCCACCGCCTCGGGACCTCGCCGCGCATCTCGTCGCCGGCGAGCAGGTCGGGGTAGCGCTCGAGCAGCGTCTGGAGCAGGTCCTCGCTCGCGTACGTGCTCCTCACGAGCGGGTGCAGGCGCTCGTCGGCGTCGACGACGTAGATGCGGTCGCTGCCGTCCATCGGGCTATCGGCCATCGCTGGGGCAGGGGAGAGGGGACAAGATGCGCACCGGTGAAACGCCCAAGCCTTCTAGTCGCGCGCGGCGTCTGGGTTAGGGCTGAACGCCGTCGGCTCTGCGGCCCCGCAAGCAGCGCGGCTGGTACCGTACTACTTCGTGACCGTTAGCAACGTCGCTCCCGTCTGTCCCTCGATGCGGACCACGTACATGCCGGCCGGCCACCCGTCCGCACGAATCGTGACGTTGGCATCAGATGAGGGGATGCCGGACACGTTGTACGCGGCGATCTCGCGGCCCAGTACGTCGTGGACGACGAGCCGAGCCGCCCCACTCGCAGGCAGTGACACCGTCGCTACGGACAGGCCCGAGGTCGGATTCGGCGCAACGGACAGGTGGGCACCACTAGGGGAAGGACCTGCTTCGCCGGAGGTCCACGTCGCACTCAAAATCGCATTCCGCAGCGTCGCCACGTCTCCCGTCTGACTCGTGTGCCCGACTCCGGTCGTGATGCCCCGCGCGACGCCTAGCGGGGCAGGGCGGAGCACGCCGTCCGAGTCGGTCTGGCTCAGAAACTGAGCGTCGTACGGGACGATCCAGTCACCGGTCGAGCGGAGGTAGGTGTAGCTCACGTCGCGCGGAAGGGGAACGGCAGGGTTGTCGCGCGCCCGGGAGACGCCCCCGACCGAGCTGCCGGCGTTGAGCCCGACCATCCAGTCGTCTTCTGTGCCGTCGGTGTCGATGTCGAGATTGTGCCACCCAGTCCCGGACGACTCCGCGCCTCCATAGAGGAGCGGGCTGTCTGGTCCGTTGGGGTCGAGGTAGAGGTCGCGGAACGCCTCATCCCCTCCTAATGAGCCGCATGCGTAGATGCCGCCCGACCACCCGGCCGGGACTGCGCCGAGGTGTGGGGTGCCGTATGTGACCACTGCGGCGACCCCGTGTGGCGTCCGGTACGGTGGTGCCCCGGTCCGCTGGAGATACTCGCGGATCGCGAGGCCGCCGAGCGAGTGGCCGACGAGGATCACCCGGGGAGCGCCTGTCGCCGCTAGCACGGCGTCGATCATCTGCGAGAGTGCCCACGCCTGTTTTGCGACCGCCGAGCAATTGCTGTCGGACTGCCCCCACGCGCCGCGCACCTCGTGGATGTAGACCAAGTTGGTCGATGCGTCGTACCAGTTTTCGAAGTTGGCCAGAAACAGCCTGGACGATCCGGCGCTCGCGTCGCCTTCAGGCGGCGTACCGCCTGACTCGCTCGTCTCGACGGGGGCTGACTGTCTCACAAGCCCCAGCGAGTCGGCGTCGGCCGCACGGGCAGAGCCGAGCGGGTCCAGGTCCGGGAATTGCCAGAACGGCAACAGCCCGGTTCGCCGCACGTCTCCGCTGTAACGCGTACCCGTAGAAGCGTTCAGGTCGAAGTGCATGCTGTAGGCTGGGCCCCAGCCCTCGTTCTCGAACGCGATAACAGCCTCGCGCCACGTCCAGTCGCTCGACCCGATGCCGTGAACGAAGATCACCGGGTATTGCGGCTGAGCTCTCGCTGAGCTAGACAGCAGGGCGAGAAGAAATAGGGATCGAAGCATGAGGGTCAAGACGTGTGGCTGGGAAGCTAGTCGCACGAGACTGCGCAGCCTCAAAGTTGACCCGGCTTGGATGATGTTGCCACAGTCTCCAGGCTATCAGTTCCTAAGCGACGCTTCCAACCTGTCTAGCCGCTGGGGCTGACGACAGACCCGGAACCGCTATGGTGACATTGACCCCAACCAGACGGAGCGGAATCCCGCAAGACGACGTGTCAAGAGAGGGGAGCCCCCAATTTCGAGCGCAGCGCTGCCGCCCGGTTGTCGCAACCGGGTGGCATCTTCCATGCACACGCGCTCCCTGCTCTGATGGACTCCGACGACCTCCCACACGTCCCGTGGACGCGCTACTGGCTGCCGCGCGGGACGGATCCGCAAACGGACGGCGTGGGCTTCCTCGCCGAACCGTACTACCAGAGCGACGGGATGCGCCAACCCGTGCGGGTGCTCAACGAGGAGGCACGCACGTACGCTGAGCTCGCCGAGACGCCCTGCCTCGTTCTCCTCGGTGAGCCGGGTGCGGGCAAGTCGACGGAGCTGAAACACGCCGACGAGCCAGGTGCCGTCCGGGTTGACTTGGGTGAGGTCGCGAGCGAGTACGGCTTCATCGAAACGCTTGGGCGTCACCCGGCGCTGACCGCGTGGAAGGCAGACGGGACGCCGCTCACGCTGCTCGTAGACGCCTACGACGAAGCACTCCTCCGAGTCGAGTCGGCCGCTCGACTCCTGCTCACAGCGGTCACGACAGGCCTCCCGGACGACCCCGACATACGCGCCTCGCGTGCGGCCACGCTCCGGCTTCGCGTCGCCAGCCGCGGCGGCGTCTGGCCTGATTCGGTCACGCGCGCGTTCCGATCGTTCTGGGGCGAGAGCGGTGTCGGGGTATACACGCTCGCGCCGCTCCGGCGCGAGGACGCAGCGCTCGCTGCCCTCACGTGGGGTGCCCCAGCCGACTTTCTCGCGACCGTGGCCGGTGCGGAGGCGGGCGCCTGGGCCGCACTCCCGCTGACGCTCCGCTGGCTCGTGCAGATCGTCAAACGCGACGCTGCCCTGCCGGCCACGCGGCGCGAGCTGTTCGAGCGGGGGGCGCTCCTGCTCTGCGAGGAGCAGAACCCGGACCGCCGCAACGCCAACCGCTTCGGCGTACTGGACCCTCAGCAGCGCCTCGCGCTCGCCGGACGTCTCGCGGCCCTGATGCGCTTCGGAGACCGCGCCTCGCTGAGCCTCGCCCCGCAAGGCAACCACCCGGAGGGGAGCCTCGCAGGTGCGGACGCGGAAGGGATCGAGACGTCGCCGGCAGGCGGCCCGTTCACGGTCGGGCCCACCGCCCTCCGCGACCTCGCGCGCGACACGACGCTCTTCCGCCCGGCCGGACCCGATCTCTACCGGTGGACGCAGGAGTCCACCGCAGACTTTCTCGCCGCGTGGTACCTCCACCACCGCGGCGCCTCGGCCGCGCAGATGCTCTCGCTCGTCACGGATCCCGACGACGGGCACGCAGTCCCGCAACTCATCGAGGTCGCGGCATGGGCCGCCTCGTTCCACCTCGGCGCCTTCAAGCACCTCGCGGCAACGGACCCGAACATCGCGCTCGGGGCCGACCCGCAGTCGCTCCCACCCGACGCCCGTCGGGACGGGCTCGACCTCTACCTCGCCGCCGTCGGCGATGGTCGCATCCGGACGCTGGTTGACCCGACGCTCGCGTCCTACCGGTCGGCCGCGCACCCCGGCCTCGCAGACCAGCTCCGCGCGTGGATCACAGATTCTACAAAGCCCAGGCGGGCGCGCGCAGCCGCGGCGCGCGCAGCCGCGCAGAACCAGGCCGTAGACCTCGCGCCGGACTTGCTCGCGCTCGCGCTCGACCCGAACGCCCCGCCGTCGCTACGGGCGACGGCGGTCTACGCGCTCCGGTTCGTCGCCACGGAGGCGCACCTCGCGCAGCTCCTCCCAATCTCGCTCGATTCTGCCGCTGGCGAGGACGGCGAGCGCCTCCGCGCCTCGGTCCGCAACGTCCTCTGGCCCGGCCAGATCTCGTTTGCCGACCTGGTCGCATCGGTCGCGTGCTCGCCTAACGACGACACGGCAGGGCATCTCTTCTCAGAAGACCCACGCCTCGGACAGCCGCTCAACGGACAGGCGATCCCGGACGCAGCCATCACCGAGGCGCTCGACTGGATCGCTGCCGGGCACGCTGCCGAGGCGCCGCCGCTCGCGACGGGTGCCGTCGTCGCGGCCGCCTGGCGCGCGACGGTGCCGGAAATCGGAGCGCGGCTCGCGCCAATCCTCGTCGAGGCTGCTACGCATGACGCGCTCGACCGCTCCCACTGGGCCACTGGCCTCCGCACCCGCGACCCCGAGGTCCGCCGCGCCCTCACCGCAGCCGAAGGCCCACGCCCCGCGTTCGTGGACGCGCTCGTCGCGGCGCTTGCTCGCGTCGAGAGGCCGTCAGACGGGTACCGCGTGCGGCATGCCTTCGAGCCCGTACGGCACGAGGATGTCCCCGACCTGCTCCGCCTGCTTCTCGGTGCACCGGATGACGCGACGCGGGCAGTCTGTGACCGCCTGCTCCGGTCGGTATCGACGTCGACCACCCCGGCCGTCTTGGACGCGACCATGGCCGCGATCCGCGAGGCGGCCGAGCAGTCGCCCGTCGCGCAGGCTATCGTCCACAGCACGTACGACGCCTGGAATCTCGGCGACGACGAGGTTCAACAATGGAGGCAGGACCTCTACGCACCGCCGGAGGAACCGCCTCCTCCTCTCTCGCCGACGATGCCAGATCGCCTCGGCACCGCGCTGGAGATGCCGCCGGTCAAGGCGTGGCGGGAAATCTGCCACGCGCTCACGCTCCGGCCCGACGGCCATCCGCACTACGGCCCGGCAACGTTCGAGACGGACCCGACACAGCTCCCCGGCTGGGAGGCCCTCGGCGACGCCGACCAGGCGCGCGCCACCGCCGCAGCCGAGGCCTACCTCGCGTCGACGGCTCCGGACGAGTCCGACTGGACTGAGGCCGAGGAAAACACTCGTGGGAAGACGTGGCGCGTCCTGGATGGGGTCCGCGCGCTCACGCTGCTCCACCAGCGCGGCGTTGCAGTCTCTGCCGAACGCAGGGCGGCATGGACGCCCGCTGTGCTCATTCGTGCCGCGGACGGCATGACGTCGGAGCGCGCCGAGACGCACGCGGCGCTCGTCGCGCTTGCCTATGCCGCCGATCCAGACGGATTCAGAGGGTCGTTGGCGCGTGCCTACGCCTCGCTCGGGAACGCCGACGCGCTCCGGCGTACGGTCGAAACGCTCGGCGAGTCTTCGCTCGACACTGTACTCTTCGCCGCTATCGGGGCAGGGCAGGTCGAGGGCAACGTGGCGCACCATGCCCTCCGGGCGCTGTTCGGCCGGCACGCGCCCGGCGCGGGCGACGAGGTGATCCGGCTCGCAGGCCTGGAAAAGACGCCTCAGGGGGCTGCGTGGTGGGCGTTGCTCTACCTCCAGTCAGACCCCGAGCCGGCCTGGGCCGCCTTCGCTGACCGAGTCGACAACGACGACGCCTTTGCCCGTTCGCTGCTCCACCGAACGGCGGATCGCTTCGGCGAGCCGGCGCTCCCCGCCGAGACGCCCATCGTGGCGCTCGTCGCGCTCGAGCGACGGCTGCACGCGCTCTTCCCGCCCGCGGATGACCCGCCAAGCCCCACGGGTGTCTACAGCCGGACGCCCGCCGACGAGATCCGCGATCTCCGAGGCGGATTCGCGGCCGTCCTCGCGTCGAAGGGAACCGCCGAGGCCGTCGCTGCGG
>DASVSE010000573.1:0-4611 GCA_036388235.1 Rubricoccaceae bacterium
TCGCCGATGCAGTGGTGCAGGCGGACGACCGCGGCCGAGCCGACCGTCCCGTCGTCGTTGCTCACCTCGGGGACGTAGTGGACCGTCCACGGCGAGCGCTCGAAGCCCAGCGGCTCGGACATGAGGCGGCTCACGAGCGCCTGCAGCGCCTCGCGGCCTCCAGGCGCCGGCAGGTCCGCGTCGTGGAAGTGGTGCGCCGTCGCGTAATCCGGCTCGGGCTCCCACCGCGGGCTTGCCGTCGCGGCGCCCTCGACGCGCATCCGGAAGCGGTCGAACGGGGCGATGCGCTCGTCCCAGAAGCGCTCAAAGTCGGCCCGCGGAATCCGGGCCCCGAAGCCGATGAGCCCCGTGATGGTCATCGGGTTGGTCGGGTCTTCCATCCGGAGCCACGCGCTGTCGGGCGTGGACATCGGGAACGGCCGGGGCGGGGTCATGCGCGTCGGGAGGCGGGGCCGGAACGTACCGCGCGAGCGCTGCTCGGGCTAGGCGTTCGGGCGCGGGCGTCGGGCGCCGGGGCTGCGGAGGGGTGGACGGCGGCCGAGGACGGTCGCGAAGACGAACGCATTGCGGACTGCTGCAGCCGAGCCGAAGTGCAGCCCCCCCGGCGCCGGCGGCGTCTCGGCGGGTGTAAGGCCGTGCGGGTCGTAGCTGCGGCGCGGCGCCGGACGTCGGTCGGCGTCGCGGGCCTGCGAGAACGACGTTTCGGCGAGCGGGTTGTCCGCACCGAACCCGTGGCGCTCGTGCTCAAAGTCCCGGCGTTCGTGTTCGAAGCCGCGCGTCTCGGCCTCGAAGCCGCGCTCGGGCGCCGCCCGCTCCGGCCGCGGCGCCTCGGCCGGGCGGAAGGCCGTCGCCGCCTCGGTCCGCGCCCGGTCGGCCGCAAGCGCCGCCCGGTTGTCGGCGAACATCGTCGACTCGGGGAGGGGCGCCCGGCGGGTGAACTCGCTCGGGGGCTCCGGGGCGACCGTCGACGAGCGTGCTGGGGGGGAGGCTGCCCGCGGCGTGACTGCGTCCGTTTCCGCTTCGAGGCGCGCGAGCAACTGCTCGAACGGCGTCGGGCCGGTCGTGTCGCGGACCCGTCGCGGCGGGGCGGGCGGCTTCGGCGCGGCCTTGGGGCGGTCCTTGCGGCGCCCGAACTTGAGCATCAGGTAGCCGGCCGCAATCAGAAACGGGAGCAGGTCGCCGAGCGCGTCCATCGCAGAGGCCGGAAGGGAGGCGGCAGGATACGTTGCGAGGCGAGGCCCGGATGCGCGCGGCTCTCGGGGCGCCTAGAACAGACGTGGCGCGCGCGCCTCGGCCTGCGCGGCCTCGATGATCTTGCGGCTCGCCCGCGGGACGGCGACAGAGTCCAGCTCGTCGGGCGCGAGCCACCGCATCGGCTCGCCCGTGACCGTCTGCGGCTCGCCGGACGCGATGCGGCAGCGGAACGCGTGGATGCGGACGCGGAGGTGCGAGTACGTGTGGTCGACCGTCGCGACGGGCGCGCCGACGTCGGCCGTGATGCCCAGCTCCTCGTGCAGCTCCCGGGCGCACGCCTGGGCCGGCGTCTCGCCGGGCTCGACCTTGCCGCCCGGAAACTCCCACAGCCCGCCCAGCATGACGTGGTCGGGCCGGCGCTGCATCAAGATCCGTCCGGCGTCGTCCGTCACGAGCCCGACGGCGACCGTCGCCTGCGGGACGGCGCGGCGCGGCGAGACGACCGGGAACGCCTCGGGCGTGCCGCTCGCGAAGGCGGCACAGACCGCGTTCAGCGGGCAGACGCCGCACCGCGGGTTCCGGGGCGTGCAGACGGTCGCGCCGAGCTCCATGACCGCCTCGTTCCAGCGGCCCGGCTGGTCGGCGTCCAGCAGGCCTGTCGCGACGCGCTTGAGAGCGGCTCGCGTACGCGGCGCCTTGGCGTCCTGCGAGACGGCGAAGACGCGCGCGAGCACGCGGATCACGTTGCCGTCGAGCACGGCGAGCGGGACATCGTAGGCCAGCGACAGGACGGCCGCCGTCGTGTACGGCCCGACGCCGGGGAGCGACTGGAGCGCCTCGGCCGTCGCGGGCACCCGCCCGCCATGCTCGCCCGCGACGGTCTGCGCCGCCCGGTGCAGGTTGCGCGCCCGCGAGTAGTACCCGAGCCCTTCCCAGAGCACGAGGACGTCGTCGAGCGGGGCGGCGGCGAGCGCCTCGACCGTCGGGAAGGCGGCGACGAAGCGCTCGAAATATGGCGTCGCCGTGGCCACCTGCGTCTGCTGGAGCATCGTCTCGGCGAGCCAGACGCGGTACGGGTCCCGGCGGCCGTCGGCCCCGGTCTCGCGCCACGGCATCTCGCGGCGCGCCCCGTCGAACCACGCCGGGAGCGCTTCGCGGAATGCGGTGAGGTGGCGCGGCTCGGGCGTCGTCTCGTCGGGCAGCGCCTCGGGCACGCCCTCGGGCAGAGCGGCCACGCTAGTCGACGATCTCGACCATCAGCACGAGCGGCTCGCCGTCGGGCGTCGGCTCGAACACGACCGGCATCAGGCCGCGCTCGGTCGGCAGCGTCTGCCAGAAGAACGAGCGGTCCACGAGCCAGCTCATCGCCGGTGCACTCGCGATGCGGTACGTCGCAGGCCGGCCGTCCGCGCGGGCCGGCAGGACGACGAGGAATGGCTGCCCGGCGCGAACCTCGTAGTGCAGCGTGTCGCCTGCGGCGACCGTCTCCGGGGCGGGCTTGGCCCGGGCCGCCGGTGCCGGGGCAGAGGGCGCCGCGGTGGGGCTCGCAGACGGGCGCGCGCGCGCGGTACGTTGAGGCCTTCCCTGCGCGGCAGGCGCCGACGCGAGCGTCGCCCACAGGGCCAGGCCCGCGAGAGCGGCAGAGGCGTTCCGGACGAGACTCACAGGCGTTCCCATGCAGTGGTCGGGCAAGATACGCGGCGCACTCCGGCCGGCCGCGCAGGCCGCCGTCCGCGTGTGCCTTGCCGCGATGCTCGCCGCGCTCGCCGCCATACCGGTCCGCGCCCAGACGCCGTGGACCGTCCGTGCCGGCGCCGACAGCCTCGCGACGGTTGCCGCGCCCGACGCCGACGCTGCGGCGCGCCTCGCCCTCGCCCGCCTCGACGCCGACGGCTTTCCGCTCGCCCGCGCCGACTCGGCGCAGGCCCCGACGCCGGCTGCGCCCGGCGTCGTGTTCGTCACGCGCGGGCCGGCCGCGACCGTCGCCCGCGTCGAGATCGTCGGCGCGACGGCGCTCGGCGAGCGCGACCTCACGGCGGGCTGGGCGACGCGAGCGGGCGCGCCCTACCGCCCCGACGTGCTCCGCGCAGACCTCGCGCGCGGCCTCGACCGCTACGCCGCGCGCGGCTTCGTCGGGACCCGCCTCGTCCCTCGTGTTCGCTTGGTGCCGGGGGAGAGCAGCGTCGCCGTCGAGGTCGCCATCGACGTGACCGAGGGCGCGGCTGGCGTCGTCGCCGGCGTCGAGCTGGCCGGCGCGCGGCGGGCGTCGCGGGCGTTCGCGTCGCGCGTGGCGGGGGTCGCCCCGGGGACGCCCCTCGGCGAGGTCGACGCCGCGGCCGTCCGCCGCGACCTCGAACAGACCGGGCTCTACGCCGCCGTCGGCGAGCCCGAGCGGGTCCTCGACGCCGACGGCCGCGTGGTCCTGCGTGTGCCCGTGGTCGAAGCGCCGCCCGGCGTCTTCGACGCCGTCCTCGGCTACCTCCCGCCCTCGGGCAATCAGCCGGGCCAGATCGTCGGCAGCGGGCGCATCGAACTGCGCAACCCCTTCGGCGGCGGGCGCTCGGGCCGCGTCGCCTTCGACCGCACGCCCGGGCTGGGCTCGACGGTCCAGATCGCCGCCTCGGACCCGTTCGTGCTCGGCCTCCCGCTCCGCGTCGGTGCGGCCTTCGACGGCCTCGGGCGCGACTCGACGTTCTCGCGCCAGACGGTCCGCGCCGATGCCGGCGTGCGGGCCGGCCCGGGCCTCGAAGTCACCGCCACGCTCAGCCGCGAGGCCGTCTCGCCCGGCCGCTTCGGCACCACGGCCGTCGATGGCGTCGTGCGCGTGCGCCGCTCGTCGGCCGTCTTCGCCGGCGCGGGCGTCCGCTACCGCCGCTTGCCAGGTGGACTCTTTGCGGCCCCGCGCCGCGGCCTGCTCGTCGAGGCCAGCGTCGAGAGCGGGATTCGCCGTCGCGCGGCCGCGTCGGACTCGGTCGCCGCCGTCGCCGCGCGCCAGCAGCGTCTCGTCGCGACCGTCCGCCTCTACGTCCCGACCTTCGCCCGCCAGAGCCTCGCCCTCGGCCTCGACGCGCGCGTCCTCGCCGGCGGACAGACGGCCGGCGACGCCGATGCCACCGCGACCGACGAGGGCGAGCTGTTCCGCCTGGGTGGCGCGCAGTCGCTCCGCGGGACGGACGAGGACGCCCTTCTCGGGACGGCCGTCGGCCGCGTCTTCGTGGAGCCGCGCCTGCACGTCGACGCCGAGTCGTTCGTGTTCGCCTTTCTCGACGTGGGCTACGTCGCCCAGCCCGACCTGCCGGGGCGCCCGGCCGAGCGCGGCGTCCGCCCGGGCTACGGCGGCGGCGCCCGCCTCCGGACGGGCCTCGGCCTCGTCACGCTGACGTACGCGCTCCGCCCGGACTTGCCCGCCTCGCGCGG
>DASVSE010000574.1:0-7604 GCA_036388235.1 Rubricoccaceae bacterium
CCTCCTCGGGCGGGCCGTCTGGTGACTCGCCCGTCACGCCGGCTCGTCGTTCTCGAACGCCGTCTCGGCCATCGACAGCACGACGGCGGCGTGCGCGACGTCTGGCGCGATCGTGAAGTAATCGGCCGTGAGCAGACGCTCTTCCACGTTGGCGAAGAGGGAGCAGGCCGCAGCGCGCTCGATGACGAGACCCGAGACACGCCCGCCGTCACGTGAAAAGAAGAGGGCTTCTCCCAGGTCATCCGTCGAGACGACGCCCGTGCAGTTGTGCAGCTCAAGGTGCGCAGCAGGCCCGTAGACCTTCACGACCGTCGATCCTGCCTCCGTCCGGACAATGTCGATCGCCAGGCGACGCCCCGAGGCGGCGTCGGCGAGCGCGTACGAGACCGTGCGTCCATCGGGCGAGCGCTCCGCGGCGACGCCGAGAGCCTGCGCGGCGCGGTCGAGGTCGGCGTCAGAGAGGTGGGCGGGCATCGCGATGCGGGTGAGGCGGAAAGGATACGAGCCGCGCACGGGTGGCGGGCTCGTCGGGCGGACTGGCTCAGCGGGCAGCTGCGTCGAGGCTGTCGCGCTGGCGGCGCAGCTCGACCGAGGCCGAGCGAAGCTCTTCGACCGAGCGCTGCTCGCGCGGGTCCCCGACAGCCGTCGCGAACCGCGCCGAGAAGGCCGCCGCCTCAGGCACGGCGCCGCCGACGAGGTACGCCGTCTGAACAAACTGGACGTACTGGTACGCCCGCTCCAGATCGGCGGGTGAGCGCGTCGCGACCGCGTCCCGAACACCCGCGAGCGCGAGGTCCTCGGCACGCCGCAGCGTCGCCTTCATTTTGGCGGTGTCGCCGGCGGCTCGGTACGCCTCAGCCAACGTGTAGAGGCCACCGAAGCCGACCGGGATCGTCGCGGCGGGCACCTCGGCATCGAGGCGGCCAAGGACGCGCCGCGCGTCGGCCGGGCGGCCCTGCTGCGCGAGCGCCGTCGCGATGCCGCCGAGGCGCGTGCGGTAGCCGTCGGCCATGTTGCGCGCGTTCTCATCGTAGTAGACGTTCGGGTCGGCGAGGCCGCGGAAGCGGAAGTTCTGGAGCCGCTGGATCGCGATCTCGGGCACGACCGTGCCGTCGGGGTCCTGCGTGTCGCGGCGGACGGGCACGACGCGCCGGGCGAGACCCTCGTTCTGGAAGAACGGCTGGAGGTCCAGCTCGGAGTCCTGCGCGACGGTCGAGGCGAAGTAGACCGGCCGCCGCCAGCCGTCTTCGGCGACCGACTGCAAAATGTCCAGCACGACGCGGTCGGCGACGTAGAGGACCGAGCGGCCGTCCCCGAGCGGCTGCCCGTTGAGCGTCCATGCCATCTCGGTCGGGCGCTCAGCGGCGTTGATGCGACCCGCAAAGGCGACATCGCCGAAGCGCTGCTGGTCCACGGGGAGCGAGATCTCGCCGGGCTGGAAGAGCGTCGGCTCGAGCGCGTCGATCTGCGCGTCCGTGAGCGACATCGGGAGCGGCGCCGAGAGGCGGTTCGTCTGGTCGCGCAGCTGCCGGATGTACCACGGCGTGTTGAGCAGCGACAGGTTGACGACCCGCACATCTCGGCGGACGCCCATCACCTCCTGGAGGTACCACAGCGGGAAGGTGTCGTTGTCTCCGTTCGTGAACAGGATCGCATTCGGCGCCGTGCTCTCCAGCAGGTTGCGCGCAAAGTCCGACGGGATGCGCACGCCGGAGCGGTCGTGGTCCTGGTAGTTCTCGGCGAGCAGGATGCCCGGGACGGCCGCAAGCAGGACAGCTGCGACAGCGACGGCCGCCGCCCGGCGAAGGCCCTCGCCCCGCCCACGGAGCGCGTCGGCAGTGAGCTCCACCAGGCCCGTCGCGCCCAGGCCAATCCAGAGGGCGAAGGCAAAGAACGAGGCGACGTACGAGTAGTCGCGCTCGCGCGGCTGGAACGGCGTCTGGTTGAGGTACAGAATGATCCCGACGCCCGTAATGAGAAACAGGACGAACACGGCGAACGCGCGGCGCCAGTCGCGCTGGACGTGGAACGCGATGCCGATCAGCCCGAGCAGGAGGGGCAGGCCGAAGTAGACGTTTCGGCCCGCGATCTCGGACGGCGTGAGGCCCGCCGTCGGGGGCTGCGGGCCCAAGCCGGCTGTCCACCCGGCGTCCTGGCGGTCGCTCTGCTTGCCCGCGAACTGCCACATGAAATACCGCCAGTACATGTGGCCCATCTGGTAGGACCAGAAAAAGTCCGAGTCGGACGTGTAGCGGGCGTACTCGGCGAGGTGCTGCGGGGCGCTGGAGTGGCGGCGCGGGAACGACGTCTGCTCCGTCACCTGGCGCGTGGTGTTGCTGTACGTCGCGCCCGAGAGCAGGGGCGTCGAGCCGTACTGCTCGCGCTTGAGGTAGCTCACCATCGCGTCGGCCGTGTTGGGCGCGTTCTCGTTGATCGGCGGGTTGGCGGCCGAGCGGACGAAGATGAGCCCGTAGGACGAGTAGCCGAGCACGATCACCAGGACCGTGAGCGAGAGCAGGTTGGCGATGGGCATCCGTCGCCGCTGTGTCCACACGACCGCGCCGACGAGGGCGGCGAGGACGGCGACGAGGAACGTGCCCGGAATGCCGGACGCCCCGGCGAGCGTCGGCAGCGTCTGCACGACGCCGGGGTAGATCACGAAAAAGAGGGCTGCCGAGCCCAGGCCGGTCAGCGCGAGCGCGCGCAGGCGCTGGCCCGTGCTCCACTCGGACCGGTCGATCTTCTCGTAGAAGACGATGAGCGCGATGAAGAACAGCGTGAGGACGTTCAGCAGGTGGACGCCGATGGCGAGCCCGAAGAGGTACGCGATCGCGACGAGGTAGCGGTCTGCTTTGAGGCCGAACGGGTGCTCACCACGCGCGCGGAAGGCGGCCTCCTCGTGGCGCGTCGCGTCGCGCCAGACGAGGGCGAGCCACACGACGAGGGCCGTAAACAGCATCGACATCGCGTAGACCTCGGCCTCGACGGCGTTGAACCAGAACGAGTCCGTAAAGGCGAATGCGAGGCTGCCGACGACGCCCCCGGCCGTTGCCGCGGCGCGGTCCGTCCACGACCATTCGGCCGGGTGCCCGAGCCACACGCGGGCAAAGCGGACGATGATGAGGTGCGTCAGCAGAATCGTCAGCGCGCTCGCGACAGGCGAGACGAAGTTGACGGCCATCGCGACGGGCTCGTCCGTGAACGGCGCGAACACGGGCGCGAACATCCCGAAAAGGCGCCCGACGAGCATGTAGAACGGCGCGCCCGGAGGGTGGCTCACCTGAAGGCCGTTGGCGATAGCGATAAACTCGCCCGAGTCCCAGAACGGCGCCGTCTCGGCCATCGTGAGGGTGTACACGACGAGGGAGACGACAAAGACGCCGGCGGCGGCGAGGCGGTCGAAGAGCTTTCCGGACATGCGCGCGGGGAGAGGACGGGGCACCGTGCGCGGGAACGGGCACAGGCGTCCAAAAGATACCCCGGCGCCGTCTCGGCCGGCGGACGGACACGGCACGTGCGCGCTCAGAACCGGCTAGCCTGCAGCAACACTGATCCTGTATACCCGCAGCCAGACCGACCGTGGCTAGCAGGGCTGCTTTGCAATACCAGAGGTGGCTCCAAAGCCATCCGCGTCTCCCCGGTCGTCACCGGGTCTTGAGCGGCACACCGTCACCCTGCACCGTCTCTGTCTGAGGTCATCGCGACCGAGATGCAGGAGCATCAGACAGGCTGAGACACCGTCACGCTACCGCATGACGCGTCCTCAAACCCAGCCTCGTGTGCACATCGGGCGAGATGCCCGTGGCTATTCACCAGCCGACGACCGCGATGGTCGTCCCGCGCTCGTCCTGCGGGTGCCGTGGGTCGCGTCCGCGGACATCGAGGAACGTGCAGTCTGTGCAGGTCACGTCGGCGCGGACGGGTGCTTCCTCAATGCGGGCCTCCCACTCGGGCGGCCAGCCGAGCAGGTCGGAGAGGACGTCGGACGTTGGGGCCCATGCCCCGTCCCCGGGGGCGTAGACGTACGGAACGCGGGCAGCGAGTTCGCGGGCGAAATCCGGGGACGCGTTCCAGGAGCCGAGGGCCGGCGAGAGCGAAGAGGAAGTCATGGGTCCGGTGGAAACGTGAGCCGGGGGGCGACAGCCAATGTGCGACAAATGCGGCTGCCCGACCCTCCGCTTTCCCCTGATCCGCAGCCCGGGCGGTGGACGGGAGACGTAGTTTTTGGCGTCAGGCACGCCTCTTGCGGATGGCCTGCTCACTCCATCCAGACGCCCTGATGAACGGAGAGCTTCCCCCCCCGGCCTTCCCCGTCGCTCCGCCGCCGCCCAACGAGCTTCCCCGGTCTGTCCTCCGTCCGAACGCCTACCAGCTGCTTGACGGCGAGTGGCGGTTTGCGGTCGACCTGGAGGATTCGGGCATCCGGGACCAGTGGTGGCTCGGGCACGAGTACGAGCGGACGGCGCGCTGGCCGGGCTCGGTCGAGGAGCACGTCATCGAAGCGCGCGAGCAGCAGCAGCACACGCCCGCCTGGCAGGACACGGTCGTCGTGTGGTACGAACGCGAGTTTGCGCTCCCCGAGCGGCCTGCGGGCGCCCCGACGGCGTTCCAGATCACATTCGGCGCGTGCGGCTACGAGACGCGCGTGTGGCTCAACGGGCGCCCGCTGGCGACCATCGAAGGCGAAGAGGTGCACTACGGCGAGTACACGTCGTTCTCGTACGAACTGCCCGAGGAATACCTCGCGGCCGTCAACCGGATCACCGTCCGGATCATGGACACGATGGACGCCGAGATCCCGCGCGGCAAGCAGGAGTCGCACGTCTACAAGCGGGGCGGGATCTGGTACCAGACGTACACGGGTGCGGTTCGGAGCGTGTGGATCGAGGCCATCGAGCGCAATCGGCTTCGCTCGCGCGTGAGCGTCGTGAGCGTCGTCGAGGACCGCATTGTGGGCTTCGACCTCACGACGCGCATCCATGACCCGGGCGCGTACAGGCTGCATCTGGAGGTGTTCGAGACGGCCGGCGAGGCCCCGGTTGCTTCGACGGAGGTCACGCTGGCACTCGACGCAGGTGAAAAGCGGCAGCGCATCGCGGTCGAGGTTCCCGGCGCGCGCCTGTGGTCGCCGGACGATCCCGCGCTCTACACGCTCGTCGCGCGGCTCGTTGATGCGGACGGGCACGCATCGCAGATCGAGACGACGTTCGGGCTCCGCAAGGTCGAAGCGCGCGGGCGGCACGTCTACCTCAACGGCACGCCGACGTACCTCGACTGCGTGCTCTACCAGCCCGGGCAGGCCACGTTCGAGGAGATGAAGCGCCACTTCCACGCGATGAAGGCGCTCGGGTGCAACCTCGTCCGGGTCCACATCTCGGGCATCGACCCACGCGTGTACGCCCTTGCCGACGAGATCGGACTGCTGCTGTGGGTCGAGGTGCCGAGCCCGCATTCGTCGACGCAGCGCAGCCGCGAGAACCACCGTGCCGAGCTGCTGCGGATGCTCGCACTCATCGGCTCGCACCCTTCTGTCGTTATCTGGAGCCTCTACAACGAGGACTGGGGCGCTGAGGACATCGCGACGAATCCCGAGACGCGGCGCTACATCGCCGAGACGTACGACTACCTCCGGCTGAACCACCCGCAGTTTCTGGTGGTCGACAACGACGGCTGGCACCACATCTCATTTGAGGGCCGGCTGAAGTCCGACCTGCTCACCGCCCACCTCTACACGCCTGACGGCGAGACGTGGGCGTCGATGCTGCGCCGGCTCACCGCGGGCGAACTCGCCGACGTCGCCTACCGGCCGCTCGTCGTCGGGGACCCGTTTTTCTACACCGGGCAGGTCCCGATCGTCGTCTCCGAGTGGGGCGGCTTCGGGTTCGCCGACTACGGCGGTCCGACGGGCGACGCAGACCGCGCGACGCAGATCACCGCGTTCAAGCGTGAACTCCGCCGGCACGCCATCGCAGGCGACGTGTACACGCAGGCGACGGACATCGAGGACGAGCGGAACGGGCTCATCGAGCCCGAGACCGGGGCGCTGACGGTCCCCGAGGGCCTGCTGGACTCCACGCTCTGAGGATCGGGAGGGCGTCTAGGCAGCCGGCACCAGGACGGCCGTCTCGCGGCCGGTCTCGGCGGCGAGCGCGGCCGAGGCGCGCGCCGCCGCCTGCGCCGCCTCGCCCGGCCGGCACACGGCGACGACCGACCCGCCGAAGCCGCCGCCGGTCAGTCGTGCGCCGTACACACCGGGCTCGGCCTGCAGCAGCGCCACCAAGCGGTCGACCTCGGGGACCGACACCTCATAGTCGTCGCGCATCGACGCGTGCGAGGCCGCGAACAGCGCCCCGAGACGCTCCAGGTCGCCGGCCTCCAAGGCCACGACCGCCTCGACGACACGCGCATTCTCGGTCACGACGTGCCGAACGCGCCGGCGGAGCACGTCCGGGAGAGCGTCGGTACGGGCCAGAGCCGGGCCCGGGGCTGTGCCCGTTTCGTCGAGCTCGCGGAGCAGGCCCACGCCGAGTAGCCGCGCGGCTTCCTCGCACTCGGCGCGGCGTGTGTTGTAGCCGCCGTGCGCATGGCTGTGCGTCACGCCCGAGTTGACCACCGCCAGCTCGACGCGGCCGGTCGGCAGCGGAATCCGGCGGTAGTCGAGGCTTCGGGTGTCCAGAAAAAGGGCTGCGTCGCTCCCGGCAAGACTCGACGCCATCTGGTCCATGATCCCGACGTGTGCCCCGACGAACTCGTTTTCGACGCGCTGGCTGAGGCGCGCCACGTCAACGTCGTTCAACTCGAACCCGACGGCTTCGCGGAGGGCACGAAAGAGGGCGACGAGCAGGGCGGCGCTCGACGAGAGACCGCTCCCGACAGGCACATCGGACGTCAGCAGCAGGTCGAAGCCAGGCACGTCCACGCCCCGCTCGCGGAGGAGGCGCGTCGCCCCCTGGAGGTAGTCCAGCCAGTCGCGCCCCGGCGTCTCGGCGCCGATCTCGTAGGTCTCGGGCTTCACAGCGACGCCTCGGCTCGCCGCGCGGACGGTTCCGTCCGTGCGGAGGGCGATCTCGATGCGGGCCCGCTGCGGGATGGCCGTCGGGAGGACGAAGCCGCCGTTGTAGTCCGTGTGCTCGCCGATGAGGTTGACGCGGCCGGGCGCATCGGCGGTCGTCTCGGGTGGGCGGCCGTAGAGATCGTGAAACGCGGTCATGGCCGGACGAGGAGGGTGGGGCGGGCGAGCCCGTCGGCGTTGGAGACGGTTGGCCACGCCGGGTCGGCCGTGAGCACGTCGAGGCCCGCGTCGGTGACGAGAACGGTGTCTTCGGTTTTGGCGCCGGGCAGGCTGGGATTCCACGCGACGGCTGTCCCGGCCTCAATGATGTCGTGCGTCGTGGGCGAGGCGACCGTTTCTCGGGCGCGGTACCCGGCCGTCCCGCCCTGGTGGTGGCGGTCGATCTCGCCCGCGTATCCCGCCTCGGTGTAGGTCCCGGCGAGCTTTGCGTACACGTCAGACAGACGCGCTCCCGGGCGCGAGTGCCGCAGCGCCGCCGCCTCGACGGTCCGCACGTCGGCGTCGAGGCGGCGCTCGTCGGCCGTGGGCTCGC
>DASVSE010000575.1:0-7568 GCA_036388235.1 Rubricoccaceae bacterium
AGCGGCGGTGGGTCCACTACGGCCTCACGTCGAGCGACGTGGTGGATACGGCCCTCTCGCTCCGCGTCCTCCGCGCCAACGCGCTCCTGCGCGACGACCTCGCCCGGCTCTCCGACGCCGTCGCCGCGCGCGCGCGGGAGCACCGGCACACGATCATGGCCGGGCGCACGCACGGCGTCCACGCCGAGCCGACGAGCTTCGGGCTCAAGCTGGCCCTCTTTTACGCCGACCTCGACCGGATGAAGGCGCGCTTCGAGGCCGCCGCCGAGGACCTCCGCGTGGGCAAGCTCTCGGGGGCCGTCGGCACGTTCGCCCACATCCCGCCCGAGGTCGAGCGGCTCACGTGCGAGGCGCTCGGCCTGCGCGCCGCGCCGATCTCGACGCAGACGCTCCAGCGCGACCGGCACGCGCACTACCTCGGCGCGCTCGCGCTCGTCGGGGCACAGGTGGAGAAGATGGCCGTCGAGTTCCGCCACCTCCAGCGGAGCGAGGTGCTCGAAGTCGAGGAGTCGTTCGGGAGCGGCCAGAAGGGGTCGAGCGCGATGCCGCACAAGCGGAACCCCATCTCGTCCGAGAACCTCACGGGCGCGGCGCGGCTGCTGCGCGGGTACATGGTGGCGGCCTACGAGAACGTGGCGCTCTGGCACGAGCGGGACATCAGCCACTCGTCCGTCGAGCGCGTGATGCTCCCCGACGCGACGATCGCGCTCGACTACGCGCTCGACCGGATGGCCCGGCTCGTCGAGAACCTGGCGGTCTACCCAGACCGGATGGCCGAGAACCTGGAGCGGACGTACGGGCTGGTCTACTCGCAGCGCCTGCTGCTCGGGCTCGTCGATGCCGGGATGAGCCGCGAGGCGGCCTACGACACCGTCCAGCCGCTCGCGATGCAGGCGTGGCGCGAGCGCCGCTCGTTCCGCAGTCTCGTCGAGGCGTCGCCCGAAATCACCGACCGCCTCTCGCCAGACCTCATCGCCCGTGCGTTCAGCCCAGACGAGCAGCTCGTGCACGTCGACGCGGTCTTCGCGCGCGTCGGGCTGGGGTAGGGGAGAGGTGGCCGACCCCGACGACCTGCTCGCCCGGACCCGGGCCCTTCTCGACACGCTCGGCCGCGACGTGCTCGGCCGGCCGCTCGCGGGCTGGACGGTCCGCTGGGACCGCGCCCAGCGCCGCCTCGGGCTGTGCACGTGGAAACGGGGCGGGCGCCTCGTCCGCACCATCTCGCTGTCGCGCCCGCTCGCGGCCGTGCTCGGCCCGGCCGTCATGGAGGACGTCGCGCGGCACGAGATCGCCCACGCGCTCGACTACGAGACGCGCGGCCGGTCGGCCCACGACGCCGTCTGGCGGAATCTCGCCCTCCGCTGCGGGGCCGACCCGACGGCGGCCTACGACGGCCCGATCCCCGACGACGGCCGCTCGCGCCTCGTCGCGTCGTGCCCGGCGTGCGGCTTCGCGCGCCCGTTCCACCGGACCCCGACGCGCGCCTACGCGTGCCCGTCGTGTGCGCCCGGGCGCATCTTTCTGGAGGTCGCCGAACGCTCGACGGGCCGGGTGGTCCGGACGGGCGGCGTGGCGCCGGGGCCGTCGCCCGGCGCACGCTACGTCGCGGCCTGCCCGGCGTGCCACACGCGCGTTGAGCGCGCCCGTCGCCCGGCGCGGCGGCTCGCGTGTGCCGCGTGCTGCCGCCGGCACGCGGCAGGCAGGTTCAGCGAGATGTATGAACTTGCCTTTGCCCGTATCGGGTAGGACGGGCGCACAGCGCACGATTTGCCGGGGCGCGGCCGCATCCCGGCCGGTCCTTCGGGTCCGAACGGACCGCCGGCTGGCCCGGATCGAAGCGCCGGGCGTCGTACCTTCCCGCACCCTCCCACGCAGCCGCCGGGCCGATGGTCACCGAGTTTCTCCCTCTCTTCCTGATGGTCGTGCTCGCGGCCGGCCTCGCGCTGACGCTGCTCAAGCTCGCCGAGTGGCTTGGGCCGTCCCGCCCCCGCGACGTCAAGTCGCGTCCGTACGAGTCCGGCATGGACCCTGTCGGCTCGGCCCGCGACCGCTACTCGGTCAAGTTCTACCTCGTCGCGATGATCTTCTTCGTGTTCGACGTCGAGCTCGTGTTTCTCTACCCGTGGGCCGTCTCGTTCCAGACGTTCCTCGCCGCCGGCGGCGAGGCCGCGCTCGCCTCGATGGCCATCGTCGGGACGTTTCTCTTCATCCTCGTCGTGGGCCTGATCTACGACGTCCGGAAGGGCGGCCTCGACTGGGACTAGCGGCCTCACTGGATCTTTCAGTCCGCAGTGAAAACGGGCTCGGCCGCGAACCGCGTGGCTCAAGCCGGGTACGACCCGCGTTGTTACCGACACCGACTCGCGCGCCGCGCGCACTCCCATGTTCAGCGAAGAAGGCGGCTACCTCACCACGACGGTCGACTCGGTCGTCAACTGGGCCCGCTCGAACTCACTCATGCCCATGCCGATGGGCCTCTCGTGCTGTGCCATCGAGATGATGGCTTTCGCGGGCCCGAAGTACGACGCGGCCCGCTTCGGGAGCGAGGCCATGCGCTTCAGCCCCCGCCAGGCGGACCTGATGATCGTGGCCGGCTGGGTGACCTACAAGATGGCCCACACCGTGCGCCGGATTTGGGACCAGATGGCCGGGCCGAAGTGGTGCATCGCCCAAGGCGTCTGCGCCTCAAGCGGCGGGCCCCACCGGTGCTACGGGGTCGTGCAGGGCGTCGACAACTTCCTGCCCGTCGACGTCTACATCCCCGGCTGCCCGCCACGCCCGGAAGCCATCCTGCATGCGCTGATGGACATCCAGGAGAAGATCCGGAACGAGCAGTCGATCCGGTCTGACGTCCACGAGACGGCCGGCGAGCACGTCGCGGCCGACCGCCCGGGACCGCAGCGCCGGGACCCGTCCCCGCTCATCGCACGCCCGAGCGACGCCCAGGTCGCTGCCCTCGTCTGACCCCATGAGCAGCTCAATCACCGAGCGGATCGCCGGTAAGGACGTTCTCGGCGAGGCCGATCTCGCCCAGACCATCGACCCCGGCCAGGAGAAGCAGACGCTGAAGTTCTTCTTCACGCCACGCGAAGCACTCGCCGGCGAGATGGAGCGCCTCCGGAGCGAGAACCCGCACGCCAAGGCGACGACGTTCCTCCCGGACCTCGCCGCCGCGCTCAAGGTCCGCTTTCCGGACGCCATCGGCGAGACGACGCTCTATGCCGGCGAGACGACGGTCTACGTCTCGCTGGACGGACTCGTCGACGTGTGCCGTTACCTCTACGACGAGGTTGGCTTCACGTACCTCTCGGACATGGTCAGCATCGACCGGTTTACCGAGACCGACCGGTTCGAGGTCGCATACAACCTCATCGCGCTCAAGGAACGCCGCCGGCTGCGCCTGAAGGTTCGCACGGACGAGGACGACCCGCTCGTCCCGAGCGTCACGGGCGTCTGGCCCAACGCCGCGTGGCACGAGCGCGAGGCGTGGGACATGATGGGCATCCGGTTCAGCGGACTCACGGACCACCGGCGCATCTACATGCCCGAGGACTTCGAGTACCACCCGCTCCGGAAGGAATTCCCGACGCTCGGCATCCCGGGCTCGCTCCCGCTCCCGCCCAACGAGTCCGACGGCGACCTCACACGCGACCAGTTCCCGGCCGCCCACGGCGACCTTCCGAAAGACTAGAGCCCGGCGCCACGCGCCGCACCGGACCCCGCCCCCATGGCTACCGACCTCTCCGCCCCCACCGGGCCGCTCGCCGCCGCGTCGGGGATGCCCGCCGGTGCGCC
Source organism: Rubricoccaceae bacterium (assembly GCA_036388235.1). Classification (GTDB taxonomy): domain Bacteria; phylum Bacteroidota; class Rhodothermia; order Rhodothermales; family Rubricoccaceae; genus DASVSE01. Next base: position 3,796 of record DASVSE010000575.1, read on the forward strand.
CGGGACGAACCAGGACCTCTTCACGTTCTGGCCCCGACACAATGCGGCCATCTACCAGGCCCTCTCGGACCGGCACACGCAGACCGAGATGGCCGGCGGCGACGGGGCCGCGGGCACGGATCCGCTCGAGTCGTCGATGATCCTCAACCTCGGTCCGCAGCACCCGGCGACGCACGGCGTCCTCCGGGTCGTGTGCCAGCTTGACGGCGAGACGATCGACAAGTGCCTCCTGGACATCGGGTACCTCCACCGCGGCATCGAGAAGCTCGCCGAGGTCAAGACGTACCTCGAGTTCCTGCCGTACACCGACCGGACGGACTACCTCAGCCCGTACTCGAACAACGTCGCGTGGTGCCTCGCCGTCGAGAAGCTCGCCGGCATCGAGGTCCCCGAGCGGGCGCAGTGGCTCCGTACGATCAGCTGCGAGCTCGCCCGCATCTCGTCGCACCTCTTGTGGGCAGGCACGATGGTGATGGACGCCGGGGCGCTGTCGGTCTTCCTCTGGACCTTCAAGTACCGCGAGGAGATCCACGACATCTTCGACCAGGTCGCCGGGCAGCGCGTCATGGTCTCGCACAGCCGGTTCGGCGGGCTCGCCTTCGACTTCTCCCCGACCGCGCTGGCCATGATCCGGCGGTTCTGCGACCAGTTTGTGGGCGAACTCGCGGACTGGAAGAAGCTCCTTAACCGGAACCGGATCTGGATCGACCGCAACGTCGGCGTCGGCGTCCTCTCGGCCGAGGAGGCCGTCCGGCTCGGGTGCTCCGGGCCGACCCTCCGGGGCTCCGGCGTCGAGTACGACGTCCGCCTCTTCGAGCCGTACCTCAAGTACGACGCCGTCGACTTCGACATCCCCATGCGGACCGAGGGCGACTCGCTGTCGCGCTACTTCGTCCGCATCGAGGAAATGGAGCAGTCGGTCCGGATCATCCAGCAGTGCCTCGACCGGCTCCCCGAGGGCCCGATCCGGATCGACAACGCGAAGGCGTCTTACCCCTCCAAGGACGAGGTCTATTACTCGATGGAGGGGATGATCCACGACTTCATCATGACCGACAACGGCGTCGCGCCCCCGCAGGGCGTCGAGTCGTACTCGGCGATCGAGGCCCCGAAGGGCGAGCTCGGCTTCTTCCTCGCCTCCGACGGGACCGGCTCCCCGTGGCGCGTCAAGATCAACAGCCCGAGCTTTGCCAACCTCCAGGCGCTCGAGACGATGATGGAAGGAGCCATGCTGGCCGACACCGTCATCCTCATCGGTTCCATCGACCCCGTCATGGGGGACTCCGACAAATAGCCGGTACGAGGTACAGGGTGCCGGGTGCCCGGTGTCGTACCTCGAGCCTCAGGCCGCCGCAGGCCACCCCGTACCTCGACCCAGACATGACTCCCGACACCCCCGGCTCTCACGCGCGCGACGTCTCGCCCAAGCCGGCCTACCCGCCGGGCGAGGCCATCGAGCGCACGTTCACGGACGAGCAACTCGCGTGGACGCGCGACGAGCAGGCCCGCATCGACGTGTTCAAGGCGCAGTATCCCACGGCCGACGGCGCCGTGATGAAGACGCTCTGGCTCGCGCAGCGCAAGCTCGGCTGGCTCCCGCCCGAGGCCGTCCAGCACGTCGCGACGACGCTCGGCCTGCCGTACGCGAAGGTCTACGGCGTCGCGACGTTTTACACGCAGTACTTCAAGAAGGAGGTCGGCAAGGTGGTCCTCGACGTGTGCACGTGCTTCACGTGCCAGGTCTGCGGCGGCTACGACATCCTGCACCACATCGAGAAGCGCCTCGGCGTCAAGAAGGGCGAGACGACGGCCGACGGCATGTTCACGGTCCAGGAGGCCGAGTGCCTCGGCGCGTGCGGCTCGGCCCCGATGCTGCAGGTCACGAACGGCCCGTACGTGCACAACCTCACGACCGAGAAGGTCGACGTGCTGCTCGACGCGCTCCGCGCGGGCAACCCGGTCCCGTTCGAGTCGGTCACGCTGCCGCAGGACCAGGACGAGCTCGGCGGCAACCGCCGCACGGACGCCGCCGCCGTCACCGGCTCGCTCGTCCCGCCCGTCTCCGAGACGATTCACTAGCCGCGCCGGCTTACCTCTGCACCGATGCCCGATACGCCTTCCCTCCTCACGGGCCAGTCCAAGGCCGGCGACTGGCGCTCTTACGAGCGCGTCATTCTGCCGCCCATCAAGGACCTCCACCAGATCGCCGTCTACGAAGCCAACGGCGGCTACGGCGCCCTCCGGGCCGTCGTAGCGGACGGCAAGTTCGACCGGACGGGCCTCACCAACGAGGTCAAGGCGTCGGGCCTGCGCGGGCGCGGCGGGGCGGGCTTCTCGACGGGCATGAAGTGGAGCTTCATGCCGCCCGTCGACCCCGAGAAGCCGCGCTACCTGTGCTGCAACGGCGACGAGTCCGAGCCGGGCACGTTCAAGGACCGCCAGATCTTCGAGTACAACCCGCACCTGATGATCGAAGGAATCGTGCTCGCGTGCTACGCGATGACGATCAAGACGTGCTACCTCTACATCCGCGGCGAGTACGACGACTACATCACGCACGTCCAGCGGGCCGTGGACGAGGCGTACGCGAAGGGCTACCTCGGCAAGAACATTCTCGGGGCCGACTTCTCGACCGACCTCGTCGTCCACGCCGGCGCGGGCGCGTACATCTGCGGCGAGGAGACGAGCCTCATGGAGTCGATCGAAGGCAAGCGCGCCTACCCGCGCGTCAAGCCCCCCTTCCCGGCCCAGGTCGGCGTCTTCGGCATGCCGACGACCATCAACAACGTCGAGACGCTCGCCGACGTGCCGATCATCGTCAACCGCGGCGCGGCGTGGTTCGCCGGCATCGGCCCGAAGACGCACCCGGGGCCGGTCCTCTACGGCGTCTCGGGCCACGTCAACCGCCCCGGCGTCTACGAGTACCCGGTCGGCATGAGCATCGCGGACCTGCTGGAGGTTGCGGGCGGCGCCCGCGGCGGCAAGAAGATCAAAGCTGTCGTGCCCGGCGGCTCGTCCACGCCGCCGCTGACGTGGGACGTTGCCGCGACGGCGACGATGGACGCCGACACGCTCCGCGAGGCGGGCTCGTCCATGGGCACGGCCGGGCTGTGCTTCCTCGACGAGGACACCGACATGGTGAGCTTCACGCGGCGCATCGCGCACTTCTACCACCACGAGTCCTGCGGGCAGTGCACGCCGTGCCGCGAGGGCACGGGCTGGGTCGAGAAGCTACTCACGCGCATCGACGAGGGCGACGGCCACACGCGCGACCTCGACCTGCTGCTCGACCTCTGCGACCAGATGGAGGGCCGGACCGTCTGCGCGCTCGCCGACGCCGCCGCGTGGCCCGTCCGCTGGGGCATCAAGCGCTTCCGCGGCGAGTTCGAGGCGAAGTGCAAGCCCACAAGCTTCGCCGGTGCCGATCTTTCCGGCGACGGGGCCGGGCACGTGCTCGACCCGGTCATCACGCCCGGCGGCACGCCCTGACGCGACGACGGACGCCCGGGCGCTGCGCCCTTCTGAACCCACTTCTGCCATGATGGACCGCCTCGCCCTCGCCGCCTTCGGCACGCTCACGCTCTCCGCCTGCTCGGGCACGCCCGTCGCGCCGGCGGCTCCCACGACGGCTCCGGTCGCCGCGTCTGCCCCAGTTGCAGCGGCGCCTGAGATGCTGCACATCAACCACCGCAGCGATTGGGACGTCTCGTGGGTGATCGGTGCCAACCCCGACTCGACGGCTGGCGAGACGCTCACGGTCGATGACGCGCTCG
>DASVSE010000576.1:0-1853 GCA_036388235.1 Rubricoccaceae bacterium
GTAGACGCCCGGCGCGAGCCGCTCCGCGCCCAGCGCCAGCACGTGCTCGCCCGCGCCACGCTCCTCGTCGGCGAGGACCGCGACCTGGCGCCCGAGCACATCGTACACGGCCACCTGCACCCGGCCCGTCTTGGGGACCGACACGCGCACCACGCCGCCCGACGCCACCGGGTTCGGGCTCATGCCAAGGGCCAGCACGCGCTCAGCGTCCTCGCCCGTACCGACCGCGCCCCGGCCGACCTCGACCGTGAACCGGCGCGCCCAGTCGCCCGTCGCCTCGGACTCGAACGCGTACGACGGCGTCTGGCGCAGGTCCACCCGCGCCCCCGCCACGGCGTCGACGAGCGCGAGTGGCCACTCGGCCGGCAGCGACGCCGCGCCGGGCCACGACAGTTCGAACGTGCCCGCTCCGCTCGCGCGGAACGACAGCGGGACCGACGCCGCGACGCCCGGCGACAGGCTCTCGACCGCCTTCTCGACGCGCGCCCCGGCTCGGTCCTCGCCCACCGGCGCGACCATCGCGTACGCCGCCGTCATCGGCGCCAGCTTCGACGCGTCGTAGGCGTCCCACGCTGCCGTGGAGCCCTCCGCGAAGGCGACAACCGCCGCGGCGTCGTAGACCGGCTCCCCGCCGATGCTGCCCGTCAACTCGAAGCCGAGGGCCAGCACGTCGGCCACAGACGGGCGCCCGACGAAGACGCCCGACGACGTGCTGCCCGTCCGGTTGGCCGCGCCGTACGTCAGCGTCAGCGGGTACGCCGGGCGCGCCGTGAGCGTCCGCTCGATCCACGCACCCTGCCAGACCGAGAGGTTATCGGCCGTCGACGTGCCGCCGGTCCCGTTCGTGCCGCCGTCAGCCGAGGCCATGCGGATCGCGTAGCCGTTTGACACCGGATCCCAGATCTGGACCGAGTTCTGGAGCGCGACCGGCCCGTTGGCGTCGGCCGCCGAGATTGACGTCATGCCCGCGCCGGTGCCATCGAGGTCGAAGCCCTGGTCGAACGGGTTGCCGGCGAGGTAGAACGTGTCGTCCGTCGCCGCGCGCTCGGCCGACGTGAAGGTGGTAATGACGTTCGTCGTCGGGCCCAACTCGGTGGTGGTAAGCGTCACGGGGAGTGGCCGGACGGAGGACTGCGTCACGCCGGAGCCGCACGGCGCGAGCGTGGAGTTCGACGGGAAGAAGTACCAGAAGAAGCCCCGGCCCGAGCCGAGCAGGTCGGTGTACGCGGCCGGGCGCGTGTAGCCGTCGTTGCCGCCTGCCGTCTGCCCGCCGGTGTAGCCGGTGAAGAGGTTGGCCGGGTTGGCCGCGCAGGTCGGGTCGCCCGTGACGCCGCCGACGAGGTTGAACCGCACGAGCGACTGCACGGTCAGCCCAGCGACGGGGGCCGACAGCATTCGCCAGCCCGCCGCCGAACTGCTCGCGACGAGCGGTGCCGGCGTGTACGTCCCGAAGGCGGCGAGCCCCTGCCGCAGTTGCCCACCAATCGTCCCGAAGCTGCCCCCGGCATAGACGGCCCCGCCTGAGACCGACAGCGCGAAGACATTGACATCCGCGCTCGGATTCCACGCCGTTGGCGTGCCCGTCGCGTCGAGCGCTGCGAGCCGGTTGCGCGGCTGCCCACCGACGGTCGAGAAGACGCCCCCGGCGTAGACGACCCCGCCCGAGACCGCCAGCGCGCTCACCGTGGCGTCCGCGTTCGGATTCCATGCAGTCGCTGTGCCCGTCGCGTCGAGCGCCGCGAGCCGGTTGCGCGGCTGCCCGCCGACCGACGTGAAGGCGCCCCCGGCGTAGACGAGCCCGCCCGAGACCGCCAGCGCGTTGACCGAGCCGCTTGCGTTCGGATCCCACGCCG
>DASVSE010000577.1:0-5480 GCA_036388235.1 Rubricoccaceae bacterium
GTGAGGTGGCACTGCTGGCAGACATCGAGTTGAAGCGCCGTCGAGAGCTTGGCTGGGTTGACGATGAGCGGGTCCTCGGGCTCGCCGCCGGCCTCGAACGCTTCGACGTGGGCCGAGCCCGGGCCGTGGCAGCGCTCACATGAGATGCCGAGCGGGACGCTCGTGTAGAAGTTCTGGCTTGGCGCGTGGCCCGGCGCCGCGTCGTGGCACGTCAGGCATTCAAGCGTCACGGGCCGCTCGAAGCGGAGGTTGCCGCGGGCGTAGCCCGGGCTGAGGTCCCAGATCTGGCGCTCGACGTACCACGTGAGCGGCATCTCGGTGAGGTAGCCGCCCGCTTCGGCGTCCGCTGGGGGCGGCACATCCGCATCCGACGCCGTCCCGCCGGCCATCATGAGGTACGAGCGCGTCGCGTTGCCCGAGCCGACAACGTGGCTCGCGGCGTAGACGCGCTCGAAGCCCGGCTCGTCGGGGTGCGTCTCGCGCTGGAACAGCGAGTCGCCGCGGACGAACGCCTGGTAGCAGTAGCCGCCCGTCGGGGAGCCATCGTCGGGCGCACAGACCAGAGGGCTCTGGCCCTGAGCGTCGAAGTGCTCGGGTGCGCCGTCGCGGGCAAACCGCGACACGGCGCGGCCCATTCCCGAGCGCGCGTAGGTCTCCGAGATATCCGCGTGACACGACGCGCAGGCGGCGTCGCCGACGGTCGTCCACGCCTCGTCCGACGCGGCCACCGGCGCCGGCGTACGGCACGCCGAGGCCACGGCGACAGCCGCAGCGATGAGGACGACAGCGGGCAGAGCGAGTCGGAACGACGGGCCGGACACAGGCGAAACGGCGAAGGCAGACGCGGCGTCCTGAGCGTGTGCCCGGACACCCACAAGATACCTGGCGCGGGGGTGCTCCGAGGGAGCGGCACAGCGATTGCCCCCCTCTCTGCAGCCCTCTCGCCCCTCTCTGGCGCCCCCCCGGATCCAGTGTCCATTACCGATCTACTCTCTCGCATTCCGTTTCCGCCCGTCGGCCGGCGTGCGGCGGCCCAGCCGGCCAGCGAGTCGGCATCCGGACCGGCTGAGACGTCGTGGATGACGGACGCATGGAGCGGCTACTCGGCGCCAGCAGAGTTCGCACCTGCCGCGCCCCGCCCGCCCGCCCCTCTCCCGTCATGGGTCGTGCTCGCCCTCGGCGGGGCGGCCCTCTCGACGCTTGGCTTGCTGGGCCTGCTCGTGGTCGGCGCCCGTCCGGCCGACGTTACCGCGTCTCCTGCGGCTGCCGCAATGGCCTCTTCCCCTGCCCCGACTGGCGCGCCTGCAGCCGATCCGGCGGCCGTCGCCGAGACGACGTTCGGGACCGAGCCCCGCCCCATCCCGGGTGACGTCATCGCGCGGCTCGAAGCGGCAAGCAACGAACCCCTTCACGGGGAGCTCACACAGCTTCTCGGCGCCATCCAGTACGGATTTGGCAGCGAGTCGGCTGCCCTCGACCCTGCCCTCCGCGCGTACACGGTTCGCATGGCGAGCCGCTTCGAGTGGAACCCCGATACCTTCCGCGTCGCGGTCACCGCGCCGACGGCTGCGCTCGCCGAAGCGCGCGCAGGGACGCTCCGCCGCGTTTTTGGCGACGCCGTGGCCACGAAACGTCTTCAGATCGAGGCCGCCGCCGGCCCGCCTGCCCTCACCCTCGCTCCTCGTCCTTCCGATGTTTGAGATCCTCGCCCTCGTCCTCATCGGCGTACTGGCGGTTTGCGCCGTCGTCGCGAGCCTGTACTACTTCCGTCGGGCACGCCTTCACGAGGAGTCCCAGCCGGACCCGGCGGACACGGTCGTGGAGATGCGGGCGCTCGGGCAGCGCATCGAGACGCTCGTCGGGCAGCAGCAGCTGCAGGGCGAGACGGCGCGTCAGCAGATGGCGCAGAAGATGGACGCCGTCGCAGAGAGCGTGGGCCAGCAGCGGACGCACCTCGCCGGGCTCCAGAACGAGCTGCGCCACGAGGTCCGCCGCCGCGACGCCGAGATGGAGGAGATCCGGACGCAGCTCGCGTCGGTCCAGCAGTCGACCGCCCGTGCAGCGCTCGCTCCGTCTGCTCCGGCTCCACTTGCTCTCGCCGCCCCAACGCCGGCCAGTCCCATGCCGGCCAGCCCGCCGGCTCCGACGGTGCCCACCACCGCGCCGGCTCCCACGCCCGCGCCGCCCGCGCCAGCGCCGTTCGAGACGCCAACCTTCGAGTCCCCCACATTCGAGGCACCGGCCGCCGAGGCGCCTGCTCTCCCGGCCCCTACTTCCCCGGCACCCGCGTTCGAGTCCTTCTCGGACGTCCCGATGGGCGACGGCTTCGCTGCAGCCTTCTCCGACGGGTGGGACGTCGGCACGCCAGCGCCGGTCTTCTCCGACCCATTCGCCCGCCCCCCCGATCCGGTCGACGCCGCTCCGATTGCATCGCCCGAGGTGCCTGCGGACCGGCCGGTCGCTGCCCCCGCCTTCGAGCCGGTCGCACCGTTCGCCGCTGCCGACTTGTTTGCCGCCGACCCGCCGCCGGCCCCACCCGCTGACCCGCCGGCCGCTCCCCCGGCTGACCTGCCAGCAGAGCCGTCGCCGCTTGACACGCCCCCCGGCTTCGCCTTCGAGAACCTCACGACGACGTTCGACGCGCCCGCCTTCGAGGCGCCTGCGTCCTGGGCCCCGGCCTTCGCGCCGGCCGGGTTTGGAACGTCCGCACCCGCGGCCCCGGCCCCTAGCGCCCCGGCCGCCGCGCCGGTTCAGATGCCCGCCCCGGCACCCCCGACCGACACCGCTTGGATCGCCCGCGCCGACCGTCCCGAGCCGACCGCGGTTCTCCCGACGTTCCAGATTCCCACCTTCGAGACCCCTGCGTTCGCGGCGCCCGCGTTCGAGGTACCCGCGTTCGCAGCGCCGGCCTTCGAGGCGCCGGTCCTTGAGGCACCGGCGCTGAGCATCCCCGCACTCGAGGCGCCGGCCGCGCCGGCGGTCCCCGATGCCGCCGCGCCGTACGTCCCGCCGGCAGGCGCGGACACGCTCACGGTCATCTCGTCCATCGACGACCTCACGCAGCAGGCGCTCTACATGGCCGGGGTCACCTCGCTCGACGAGATCGCAAGGTGGAGCCGCACGGACGCCCGCCACATCTCGTCGGTCGTCGGTGTGTCCGAGGACACGATCCTCAACCACTGGGTCTTCGAGGCGCAGGCCGCGCTCTTCCAGTCGTTCTCGTCCGCTCCGCGCTAAGGGGCCGCGTTAGAACGAGCCTTTCGTGCTCGGCAGCGGGTCGCCAGCGGCGTCGCGGCGAATGGCCTCGCGGACGGCCCGACCGGCGGCCTTGAACAGCGCCTCGGCGCGGTGGTGGTCGTTGTCTCCTGCCATGAGGTGCAGGTGCAGCGTGAGCCGCGCCGCCGCCGAGACGCTCTGCCAGAAGTGCGGGACCATCTCGGTCGAGAGCGCCCCGACGCTCGGGCGCTCGAAGCCCGCCCCCGGGTCGGCGCCGAACACGAAGAACGCCCGTCCCGAGAGGTCGACCGTCGCCCGCGCGAGCGCCTCGTCCATCGGCACGACGGCGTGGCCGTAGCGCGCGACGTACGCCTTGTCGCCGAGCGCCTCGGCGAGCGCCTCGCCAAGCGCCAGCCCGACGTCCTCGACCGTGTGGTGGTCGTCGACGTCCAGGTCGCCGGTTGCGCGGACCGTCAGCCCGAGGCCGCCGTGGCGCGCGAACAGGACGAGCATGTGGTCGAAGAAACCGATGCCCGTCGAGACGTTGGCGTCCGTTCCGGGCGTGGCGTCGAGGTCGATCTCGACCGTGACGTCGGTTTCCCGGGTTGTGCGGGCGATGCGGGCGGTGCGGCGGGTCGGATCGATCATAGGCCAAAGCTACGCCGGCCCCTTTCGCACTGAATGCGTGACCGGCGAGTCCGGTCGGGCGGCTAGACTGTCGCCCGACCTCTCCGACACCCCCATGCGCCTTCCGACACGCCTCAGCCACCTCGTCCTCCTTGCCCCGCTCGCACTCACTGCCTGCGACACCAACTCGGATGGCCCGCCACGCCGCGCCATCGTCACGGCCGTTCAGATCGACGACGCGCCGCTCAGCGACCCCGCGAACGGCGACAGCTGGGACGGCGCGGGCGGGGGCGGACCTGAGGTCTACTTCCGCCTGCTCTACGCGGACGAGTCGCCGACGTCGCCAGGCGTGCTCAACCCCCGCGACGACGCCTTCGTCGTCAACACGTTCACCCCGGGCCAGCCGTGGGTGGACGACGTGAACGGGGCCAACTTCCCGCTCGTCTGGACGGTCGACGGCGGCTTCGAGGTGCGCGGCCTCGACGACGAGTACCGGGTCGTGCTCTACGACTACGACCCGATCGGAGGCGACGACGTGATGATCCTGACGCGCACGTTCACGTTCGCCGAGGCCGCGCCCGACATCGCCGACGGCCGCGAGGACACAATCGTTCTCGACGGCGTCGGGGCGGACGAGTCTCTCGTCCGCGTCCGCCTCCGCGTCGTCTACGAGTCGTAGCCCGTATGGTCGTTAGGCAGCCGGAGCCGCAATGGGTGTTGCGGCTCCGTCCCCGCCCATGGCCGGCTCGGGCGCGCCGTACCGAATGAGGTCTGCCGCCTTCTCGCCGATCATTAGCGCCGCCGCGTTCGTGTTGCCGTTCGGGACCGTCGGCATGACCGACGCGTCCGCGACTCGCAGGCCGCGCACGCCACGCACACGCAGGTCCGGGTCCACGACAGAATCGGCGTCCGATCCCATTCGGCACGTGCCGACCGGGTGGTACAGCGTCTCAGAGTTCTGGCGGACGTACGCGAGCAGGTCGGCATCGGTCTGGACGTCGGCGCCGGGGTGGATCTCGGGCCCACGGAACGTATCGAGCGCGCGCTGCCGGACAATCTCGCGGGCGATCCGGAGCCCGGCGACGAGCGATGCCGCATCAGCCGGGTCAGCGAGGTAGTTCGGATCAATGAGCGGGTGGACGGTCGGGTCGGGCGAGGCGAGCCGGATCTCGCCTCGGCTGCGGGGGCGCACGAGCGTCGGCCCGAGCGAGAAGCCGTGCTCGGTCGGCGGAACGAGGCCGTGGTTCTCGAACATCGCCGGCGCGACGTGAAACTGGACGTCGGGCGCCCGCTCGTCTGGCCGCGTGCTCACAAAGAGGCCTGCCTCAGCAACGTTGGACGTCAGCATCCCGCGGCGGAACAGCACGTAGCGCGCGACACTCAGCAGGCGCTCGGCCTCCAGGAGCGATCCGCCTCCCGGCAGACGCGTCCGCAGGCCTGTAATCAGGTGGTCCTGCAGGTTTTGTCCAACCCCCGGCCGGTCGGCGACGACGTCGATGCCGGTCTCGCGCAGGTGGTCCGCCGGCCCGACGCCCGACAGCATCAGCGTCTGCGGCGTGTTGACGGCGCCGCCGCACAGCACGACCTCGCGCCGGCACCGTGCGACCGTCGTCTCGCCCTCGCGCTCTACTTCGACG
>DASVSE010000578.1:0-3891 GCA_036388235.1 Rubricoccaceae bacterium
ATCTCCTCGACGGCCGCCAGAACGCCACGGTACACGTCGGTCGCGCCCGGCCCGTCGACGGCGGCGGCGAGAAGTGAGACGGTCTCACCATGTGGGCTCACGACATCCTCCCAGCGGCATTCGAGGCCGGCGTACGGGTCCGCATTCTCAGCCGGGACAGCCGTCGAGGCGTAGCGCTCGGCCGTTTCGGCGCCCTTGATCTGGGCCTCGGCCCACCCCAACCCGCTGCCTGCCAGAAGCGCCTGCGCGTAGCCCGGCGCGACCTGCAGGCGCGCGATGGCGAGGCCATGGCCCGCAGTTCGAATCTCGGCCACGCGGACGTGCCCGATGCGGAGGCGCAGCGAGAGCCGGGTGCTCGCGTGACGCTGGAGCGCGGCGAGCGCGGCGAGCGCGGGCTCGACGAGGGCCGGCGGAAGCACGAGCGTCGCCCCGTCGCCGCCGAAGACGAACGGCACGTCCTGGCGGCCGACGGCGTTGAGGACGGCCGCGATGGACGCCGCGCCGACATAATTCACGTCGCGGTAGCGCCCGGCCTGCACGGCTGCCGTCGACCCGACGACATCGGTGATGACGACCGTCCAGGCGTCCGGGACGGGCGTGTAGGCGTCCGGCTCAGCGAGGCGCTCGAAGCTGCCAATCGCGGCGAGGTCCGTGTAGAACGTGTCCGTCATGGGCACCGAACGCTGGCGTCGTGCCCGGGTGCCCGCCGCTTCAGAGGACCGCGGCGCCGCTGCTCACCGCGCCGACGCCGATGCCATCGGGCACCGCCGAGAGGCGCCGGAAGGCGTCCAGGCGCTCGTCGAGGTCGGCTGGCGTCACGGCGGCGAGGGCGTCCGTCCCGAACGCCTCGACGACGACCGCGGCGAGCGCGCTCCCGACGACGATGGCCTGCCGCATCGCCGGCGCGTCGTACGCGCCGGTGCGGAGCAGGTGGCCGGCGAAGCCCCCGAGGAACGTGTCGCCCGCACCCGTCGGGTCCACGACGTCGGCGAGCGGAAGCGCGGGGACGGCGAAGACGTCGTCGTCGCAGAAGAGGAGCGCGCCGTGCTCGCCCTTTTTGATCACGACCACGCGCGGCCCCATCGCGCGGATGACGGCGGCGGCCCGGACGAGGTTGGGGACACCCGAGAGCTCGCGCGCCTCGGCGTCGTTGACCATCAGCACGTCGACGCGGGCGAGTGTGGCGAGGAGCGCCTCGCGGGCGCTCTCGATCCAGAAGTTCATCGTGTCCGCGATGACCAAGTCCGGCGACCCATGCTCGCTCGCTTGGTCGATGACGGCCGACTGGACGGTCGGGTCGAGGTTGCCGAGGCAGACGATGCGCGGGCGGCGGTAGGCCGCAGGCAGGTCCGGCGTAAACGTCGCGAGGACGTTGAGATGCGTCGCGAGCGTATCGCGCGTGTTAAGGTCGTCGTGGTAGCGGCCGGCCCAGAAAAACGTCTTGCCGGTCGCGTCGCGGACGATGCCGTCCGTGTCGACGCCGCGGTCGCGGAGCGTCTGGAGGTGCTCCTCGGGGAAGTCTGCCCCGACGACGGCGTTGATGTGGACAGGGCCGGCGAGCAGACGCGCCGCGAGGGCGGCGTAGGTCGCAGAGCCACCGAGGATGCGCTCGGCGCGGCCGAACGGGGTCTCGACGGTGTCGAACGCGACAGTGCCGACGACGAGGATGCTCATGGAGATGCGGAGACGGACGGCGGCGAAGATAACCGGCCGTGCGAGCCTCGCCCGAGCCGGAAGCGCATGGGCTCGTGTTCCGAAGCAGGGTGGCGCCCTGGTGTCCACCCCCCCTCGTTCAAGCGTCCCCCTGACGCCAACGACCAGACATAAAAGAGGGGCGGCGCCCGAAGACGCCGCCCCCTACCGGTCCGAACCGGGAGACTTAGCGCTTGACGCGGTCCACCCACTCGTCGACGACCGACTTCACTGTCTCGGCAATCGTCTCGGCGAGGTCCTGAGCCCGGTGCTGGCCGTCCTTGGCATAGTCGCGCGCCGTGTCGGCGGCGTCGCGGGCGGCGTCGGTCGCCGTCGCGGCAACCCCGAGGGCGGCCTTGCGGGCGCGCTCTGTCCGGTCGGCGAGCGCCTCGACCACGTCGTCGACGACCGACTCGGAGCCTTTGCGCACGGACTTGACGGCCTTGCGGCTGCGCTTCTTGGTGTCCTTGGACAGCTCGCGGGCACGCTTCTCGACGCGGTCGGCGAGCGTGTCGGCGTCGGACTCCGGGACGGCTCCCGTTACGAGACGGCCGACGACGAGGCCCGCACCGGCAAACGCGAGGATGGCGAGGACGGGGTTGCCTTCGACCCATGCCTTGGCCTTGTCGAAGAACGACTCGGTCGCGTAGTCATCCGGCATCCGGTACGACGGGGCAGCCGACGGGGCCGGCGACGACGCAGGCGTGTTCAACGGATGCGCCGAGGCAGACGCCAGCGTCGTCTCTGGCTCAGCCGACGCCAGAGACGGCGTCGCATCCGCCGAGGTCGTCGAGGCATCTGTCTTGGATGCGTCCGACGTGGCGGCGCCCGTCTTCGGTGCGGTCGATGCCGAGGTGCTGCTCGTCGGCGCGGGGGTTTTGGCACCGTCACCGGTCGCGGGCGTCGTGCTGGCAGGCGTCTTCTTGTCGTCGTCCATAGCGAGTCGTAAGAGTGGAGCCGGGCAGGGCCGGCAGGGGTCGAGAGAGGCCGGGCGGCGTGGCGGAACGGGCGGGCCCGCCGCTCGCCGACCGGGGCGATTCGGGAGGCGGAGATACGCCTCCGGGGGCGCCGTTTGTTTCGGCAGGGCCGCCACAGACCAGACAGGCGGTGCGGTCGGTTAGATTGGCCGTCCGGCAGCCGCGTCCCCCCAATGCCCCACCGGTTTCAGGCGTCGCAATGCGCGTCGCCCCGTTCGTCGTCCCGCTCTGCGTGGCGCCCTCTCGCCCTCGGCGCGCTCGCGGCACTGCTCGCCGGCGCGCCGCCCGTGCACGCCCAAGCGACGGCCGGGCTCACCGTCGACCCTGCGGGGGCCGACGACGCCCTTGCCGTCGCGCGGTTTGACGAGGCGCGCGCGCTCTACGACGCCGGCCTCTTCGGGCCGGCGGCCCGCGCGCTCGCCCGGTTCCGCGACGCCTACCCGCGCGACGCCCGCGCGCCTGAGGCGCTGTTCCTGCACGCCGAGAGCGCACTCGCGAGCGGCGATCCGGAGTCGGCCGCAGCCCTCTTCTTGCGGTTCGAGGCGGACTACCCCGGCAGCCTGCTCGCGCCCCGCGCCCGCGCCGCCCTCGGGCGCTACTACTACGCGACCGGCGACGACGTGCGCGCCGAGGCGGCGCTCACGGCCGCGCTCGACCGTCCCGGCGACCCGATCACGACGGCCGAGACAGCGTACCTCCTCGGCATGACGCAGCGCCGCCAGAACCGCCCCGAAGCGGCGGCAGCGGCCTTTCAGCGGGCGGCCGAGGCGGACACGCCGACGGCACCGGCCGCGCTCTACGCGCTCGGAACGGTCCGGATTGGACGGGGCGATGCTGCGGGTGTGGTGGACGCGTTCGAGGCGCTCGCGACTCGCTACCCCGATTCGCCCGAGAACGCGCAGGTGCGGCTCGCGCTCTCCGAGGCCTACCTCCGGACAGACCGCCTCGCCGACGCCCTGGCCGAGGCCGAGCGCCGCCGGCCGGCGCTCACGGGCGACGACGCCGAGCGCGCCGACCTGACGATCGGCGAGACGTATGTCCGCTTGGGGCAAACCGACGCGGCGCTCGCGCCCCTGCGCGCCGTCCCGGCCGAAGGGCGCTACGGCCGCCGCGCGGCGCTCGCACTCGGGCGGGCCCTCTACGCCCGCGGCGACGCCAGCGGTGCCTCAACCGCCCTCGCAACGGTCCGCACACCGGCGACCGGCGCGCCACCGCCTGGTAC
>DASVSE010000579.1:0-3582 GCA_036388235.1 Rubricoccaceae bacterium
AGGACGGACAGGCCGTGTGCCGCAGCCATCGGGAGCAGGTCCCGCTCGGGCGTCCGCTCGGCAAGGCTGTACTCGATCTGGATCGCCGAGAACGGCGCGTAGCCGCGCTCCCGGGCGAGCGTGATCGCCTCGGAGGCGACCCAGGCCGGTGTGTCGCTCACGCCGAGGTAGAGCACCTTGCCCGCGCGAACGAGGTCGTCGAGCGCCCGGACGACCTCGGAGACGGGCGTAATCCCGTCCCAGGCGTGCATCCACAGCACGTCCAAGTAGTCCGTGCCGAGGCGCTTCAGGCTCGCCTCGACCGACTGCACGAGGTTCTTGCGCCCGTTGCCGCCGGCGTTGGGATCGCCCGGGCGCATGTTGGCCGTGTACTTCGACGCGATCACGAACCGGTCGCGCTCAGCACCGACGAACTCGCCGACGAGGCGCTCGGACGTGCCGCCGGTGTAGGCGTTGGCCGTATCGATAAACAGGCCGCCGGCGTCGGCGTAGGCGTCGAACATCGCGCGCGACTCGTCGCGGGAGGCGCCCCACCCGAAGTCGTCGCCGAAGGTCATCGTGCCGAGGGCGACCTGGGAGACGCGGAGACCCGAAGGGCCGAGAAGCTGAAAGCGCATGGCGGGAGCAATTATGTACCGAATGGAATAGATCGGACTGGGCAACGTTCCCGCCACTCGAATCTTTTTATTCCGACGGGACTAAAACCCCACTCTGCCGCTCCGTCCATGCCCCGCCCCCGCTCCTTCGACACCGACTCGGCTCTCGACGCCGCCCGCGACACCTTCTGGCGGCTGGGCTACGACGCGACGACGCTCACCGACCTCACGGACGCGATGGGCATCGCGCGGCCGAGCCTCTACAACGCCTTCGGTGACAAGGAGACGCTGTTTCTGACCGTTCTCGCGCGCTACGAGGAGGCCTACGCAGGCATGTTCGACGCGCTCGACGCCGAGCCCGATGCCCGCCTTGCTATTGCGCGCCACCTTCGCGCCGTCGCCGCCGGCATCGCCGATCCGTCGTACCCGGGCGGGTGCCTCCGCGTCGGGCATACAGCCATAGCGAGTACCGAGGAGCCCGCGCTTGCCAGGGCCCTCGCCGAGCGGCAGCAGGCGCAGGAGGCCGCCTTCGCCCGCCGCCTCGCGCGGGCCCGCCGTGACGGCCAACTTGCGGCCGACGAAGACCCGGCCGCGCTCGCGGCGTTCTTCGTCGGCATCGTCAACGCGATGGCTGTCCGGGCCCGCGTGGACCCCGACGCGGGCGTCCTCGCCGGGATGGCCGAGCGGGCGATGCGCGCGTGGCCCGCGCCCTGACCCCGCTGTGCCCGCCCGCTCAGCGGCCGTTCATCTGCGCCGCCGCGGCGTCCAGCTCCGCCCGCGACGCGAGGCGCCGCACCTCCGACGACTCGTAGCCGACCTCGGTCTCGCCGGCCGCGACGCGCGCCATGACCGCGTCGGCGAAGGCATCGACGGGCACGCCGAAGGTGTGGAGGCCCGGCCCGCCGAGATCCGTGTCGACGGCCGGCGGCACGATTTCGATGACCTCGACACCCGTCGCGGCGAGCTGCGCCCGCAGCGAGACCGTGAACGAGTGCAGCGCCGCCTTCGTCGCCGAGTAAACCGGAGTCGCGGCGTACGGTGTGAATGCAAGGCCCGAGGTCACGTTGACGACGGCCGCGTGCGGCTGCCGGGCGAGGTGCGGTAGCAGGAGCGCCGTGAGGTGGACCGGGGCCTCGAAGTTGATCGCGATCTCCTCCCGGTGCCGTTCCCAGTCTGCCGCAAGGTCCGCCACCCCGACGCGGTTCTGAATGCCAGCGTTGTTGACGAGCACGTCGAGAGCCGGGAACGCCTCTATGGCCCACCCGGCGAGCGCCTCGCGGCCGGCAGCGGTCGCGACATCGGCGACGTGGATGTGGAGGCCGGGGTGGCGGCGCTGCGCCTCGGCGAGCGCCTCGGCGCGGCGGCCGCACACGACGACCGTGCTGCCGGCGTCGAGAAAGCGGGCGGCGAGGGCAAGGCCGATGCCGGTCGCGCCGCCGGTAACGAGAACGGTGTGGTCGGAGAGGGTCATCGGAGCGGGGCAGGGGAGGGCGCCGGCACCCGGTGTGAGGGCGCTCGGTTCCGGAAACGGTCAGCGGTGGCCCGGGCACGGCGGTAGATTCCGGGCATGGAACCGCACGTCTACACCCGCGACGAACAGGGCCGCCGCCGCGGCTGGATCGAGGTCGTCTGCGGCTCGATGTTCTCCGGCAAGACCGAAGTCGGCTCCCAGTAGGCTCGAAAGGCTCTTGTTTTGGGCGATTTTCGGGTTTGGGGTCTGTCGCAGATACCGACTGTACACCGGAACGAGACGTGAGAGGACAGCGAAGCCCCCGAAATTCGTGGCATCGCTCCTTAACCGAGACGGCACCTATTACGCCGACTTTCAAGACAGCAACCGTACACCGGCCCGGCGTCGGCACTCGCTCAAAACGAAGTCCAAGCGGCAAGCGGAACGGATGCTCGGCAAGCTGGCTGAGGCGTACCGGGAAGGTATTTGGGATGCGTGGTCGCAGACACCCGCTGACTTCTTTCAAGCGGACCGCAGCAAGGTCCCGAAACGGGTAGGGGAGACCGTCGCCCGGTTTATGGTCGAGAAGGAGGAAATGCTGGCCCGGTCTACCCTGAACGCTTACCGGAGCTACACAGCGCTTCTCGTCTCGGTACTCGGGTCACAGACCTTCTTGGAGCGAATCGAGGCGGCTGACGTGGATCGATTCGTTCGGGCTACTGGCGGATCGGGACGCGCACCGTCGCAGGGCTCCAAGCATCAACGGCTAATCGTCGCACAGTCTTTCTTCCGTTGGGCTGTCGAACAGGGAGCGTGCCGAGCAAATCCGACTGAGAAGGCGCTTCGGCCCGGCAAGCCCCACCGCATCCCGAAGGCCGTTATCGATACTGAGCTTTATGCCCTTCTTGCCGCCATCCCGGACACTCGTGCGTGGACCCGTCCGCTTTTCGAGTTTGCCGGGTTAACAGGCCTCCGGCTCGGGGAGCTTGGGCGGCTCCGTTGGGAGGACGTAGACACCGAACGCCGGTTGATCACACTCCACACGCAGAAGAACGGCAAGGCACAGACCCAGCCGATCCCGCGCGCCGCCGTCGCTGTCCTCAGCCGGGTTAAACCCGCATCTGACTTTGTGTTCACCGCTCCCCGTGCCTATACCGAGCGTCGGGTTGAGTCTTGGATGCGAGAAGTTGAGAACGTGTTCAAGGAGGCTAAGGACGCGGCCGGGATTGAGCGTGCAATCACACCGCACGGGCTCCGACATTTTTTTTGCACTAAGCTGGCAGAGGCAGGCGCAAACGCTTTCACCATTGCCGCCGCTGCCCGGCACGCGGACGTTCAGACGAGCGCCCGGTATGTCTCCATTTCCAACCAGCACCTGAGCCGAGAGCTTGACGCCGTGTTCGGCTGACGGACTCCCCCTGCCAATTGAGCGGTTCGGTTGCTGATGCAGCCGGGCCGTTTTCGATTCAGGATGGCCCTGTTACTGATTAGGAGTGCCCAGTTAGACCGCACCTTTGCCCATAGGGGAGTGCTTGT
>DASVSE010000580.1:0-3310 GCA_036388235.1 Rubricoccaceae bacterium
GCGCGTGCTCGCGGACAAGCTGGACGCGCTCGCCGGACAGGCGGCATAACGCTCGCCCAGCCGCGTTCTCTGGGGGTGCCGCCCGAGCCGATTCCGGCCGGCGGCACCCCCGCTCGTTATGTTCAGTCCCGGTTCTTCTCGCCTGACATGCCTACTCCGCTCCCCGACACGATCTCGCCCGACGCATGGGCCGCAGCCGAGCGCCGCGACGTCGTCATCATCGGCACCGGCCCGGCCGGACTGACCGCTGCCATCTATGCCGCTCGGGCCGGCCTCCAGCCCCTCGTCGTGCAGGGCCCGGCGCCTGGCGGGCAACTCACGACGACGACTGACGTCGAGAATTTTCCCGGCTTCCCGGACGGCATCATGGGGCCGGAGCTCATGGAGAAGATGGAGGCGCAGGCCACGCGCTTCGGCGCCGAGCTGCGCTGGGGCATGGTGACGCACGTCGACTTCTCGGAGCGCCCGTTCCGCCTCGTCGTGGACGAGGCGACGCCGGTTCTCGCCGAGACCGTCCTCGTCTCGACGGGCGCGAGCGCCAAGTACCTTGGGCTGGAGAACGAGAAGCGCCTGCTCGGCTACGGCGTCTCGGCCTGCGCGACGTGCGACGGCGCCTTCTTCCGGAACGAGGAGGTCGCCATCGTCGGCGGTGGCGACACGGCGATGGAGGAGGCCCTCTTCCTGACGCGCTTCGCCTCGACGGTGCACCTGCTGCACCGCCGCGACACGTTCCGGGCCTCCAAGATCATGCTCGCCCGCGTGTTGGAGCACCCGAAGGTGCAGATCCACACCAACACGGCCGTGGACGACGTGCGCGGCGAAACCGCCGTGACGGCGCTCGCGCTCCGCGACACCGAGACGGGAGAGACGCGCGAGCTACCCGTCTCGGGCTTCTTCGTCGCCATCGGGCACGAACCCAACACGGGCATCTTCGCCGACTGGCTGGACCGCGACGACGCGGGCTACATCGTCACGCAGCCCGGCACGACGCGCACCAACATAGAGGGCGTCTTTGCCTGTGGCGACGCGCAGGACCACGTCTACCGGCAGGCCATCACGGCAGCGGGCACAGGCTGCATGGCCGCCATCGACGCCGAGCGCTTTCTCGCCGAGCATGGCGTCGTGCAGGGCGTGCGGACCGAGACGGAGTACCACGCCGCTCCGGCCGAGGACCCGGCCGACGGCGTCGCGGTCATGGACAAGGTCGAGTAGCGGCGGGCCGCGGCGTGCGATCTTGGAGGCGAACTGCCGGCTGTGCCGATGTCCCGGATCCGACTCGCAGGACTTGCCGCCTTGGCCGCCTCGGGGCTGGCTGCGCCACCGCTGGCGGCCCAGACCGTCGAGGCGCGGCTGGGCGACCTGCGCCTCGCGACGGCGGTCCGGATCGCGCTCGCACGAGACGCGGCAACGCGGGCGCTCGACGTGGACGTTTCTGCTCAGAACGGCGCCGTTCGCCTCAGCCCGTCGAGCGTGGACGCGCTCCGGGTGGCGCGCGGCGTCGCTGGCGTGCAGTCCATCGACGGCGCCGGAGTCTCTTCGCAGGCATCGACCGCGCCGGAGCGCCCGACGGGCCCGCCGCCCGACGCCTCGTCACGCGAGACGACGAGAGCTGCCTCAGCACCGGCTGGCGAAACGGCGCCGCGGGCGTCGGCGTGGGGCACGGCCCCGCGGGCTGAGGCGCCAGCGCCGAGCCGGCCGGCCGGCCCTGCCGTCCACGTCGTCGGGCGTGGCGAGACGCTCTTTTCGCTCGCCCGCCGCTACAGCACGACGGTCGACGCGCTGCGGCGCCTCAATGGCCTCACGGCGACGGCGGGCATTGAGATCGGGCAACGTCTTCGCCTGCGATGAGCGCCCCCGGCCCCGTGGCTGTCGAGTCGTTCGCCTCGCCCGTGTTGCGCTCCGAGTCGGGCATGGGATACCACTTTCTGCCCGTCCCGGCCGAGAGTGCGGCGCGCCTCGTCGCCGGAGGCTCGCGCCGCGTGGTGGCGGTCATGAACGGTGTGCCTGTTCGCCGGGCCGTCGTGACGCACGAGGGCGCGCCCGTCCTGCTCGTCGGGCTGCCGCTTTTGCGAACCATCGGTGCGCGCATGGGCGACACGGTTCTCGTCGACGCGACGCCGGACCCCGACCCGGACCGCATCGACCTGGGCGACGAGTTCGAGGCCGTTCTGGCGGACGATACGGAGGCGGCCGCGCGCTTTTTCTCATTTACGCCCGGCCGTCAGCGCTCGATGGCGATTTACGTCACCGGTGCCAAGCGTCCCGAGACGCGGCTCAAGCGAGCACTCGACCTCGCGCACAAGCTGCGGACGAATACGCTGTACGGCGACGCGGCGGCCGAGTAGCGCAGTCAGGGACGCCGGAGCGCCGCGAGGGCGCCGAGGGCGGCGCCGGCTGCGAGGACGAGCGCCAGAACGCCGTCGCCGTGGACGTGCGCGGCGTAGCCGACCCCGCCAGCGCCGGCGGCCAGCACGGCCCACACGACGCCTCGGGCGGCCGCGACGACCCGGTTCGCCTCGATCGTAATCCGCGCCTCAACCTCGGGCACGCGCACCTCCCCGCGGTCGACACGCTCGACGGCGCGGGCAGCCGTCTCGGGGAGCGCGAACAGGCGCTGCACGCCTGCGGCGAGGCGGTCGCCGAAGGCGGCGAACACGTCCGGGGCGGCCCCACGGGCGAGCGGCTCGATAATCGGTGCGAGCACGCGGAGCGGGTTCAGGCCGGGGGCGAGGGCGGCTCCGAGCCCGAGGAGCAGCAGCGCCGTCCGCTCCATCAGAATCCAGTCTTTGGGGACCCGGTAGGCCCCGGCGAGGTCGCGGACCGACACGCCCGACGCCTTCATCTGCCCGAACGCGTCGGCCTGGGCCTGGAGGGCGAAGCCGAGCGACAGGTCGTCGAAGCGGAGCGCGAGTGGATTGATGCCGTCGAGGACGCTGGCGTGGACGCTCTCGACGAACGCGGCGACGGCCTCGGCCGAGGCGCCCTGGCCCGTCGGCTCGAAGCCCATCGTGAGGAGCGCCCCCGTGACGCGGCGTGGGTCGCGGGCGAGGACGGCGGCGATCATCTCGGCGAGCCCGCGCCGCATGTCCGGCGTGAGCGTCGCGACGGCGCCGAAGTCGAGAAAGACGAGCGTGCCGGCCGGGTCGCCGGGCGTGGGGCGGACGAGCAGATTGCCCGGGTGCGGGTCGGCGTGGTACAGGCCGTCCTGAAAGATCATGCGGCCATATGTCGCGAGCAGGCGCTCGGCGAGCGCCGAGCGGTCGATGACAGCCGCGTCGAGGGCAGCGAGGTCGCCCGAGCGGATGCCGTC
>DASVSE010000581.1:0-6496 GCA_036388235.1 Rubricoccaceae bacterium
GCGCGTGCGTATAGTGCGCGTCGCGGCTCACGGCGACGGCCTTCCCGCCGGTCTCCTCGCGGGCGACGAAGAGGGCTTCGAGGTTGGCGACTGTCCCGCCGCCCGTAAGGTGCCCGAGGTGCGCGGCGGGGAAACCCAGCATCTCAGCAAGCCACGACACCGCCTCCCGCTCCATCGCCGCTGTCGGCGGCCCGCCGTCGAGGGCGTGGTTGTTGGGGTTGATCCGCGCCGCCGCCGCGTATGCCGCCAGGGCAACCGCGTGCGGCGGCTTGAGCATCTGCCCCGCGAAGCGTGGGTGGAAGAACGGGTACATCCCCGGCGCCTCGCCGCGCGGCGGGGCCGTGAGGCGGTCCAGAAACTCGTCGAGGGCAACGCCGAGGCGCTCGGCATCGACGGCCGAGGCCGGGTGGGGCTGGACAGGCCCGAAGCCCGCCTCCCACGCGTCAAGGCGGGCCGTCGCCTGCTGGATGAGCGCGTCCATCACGCGGCGACCGGCACGGCGGGAGCGGCCGGCGCGGCATCGCGGCGCGTCGTGAGGGCGAGGCCGACGAGGCCGGCCACGATCAGGCCGACCGAGATGAGCTGCGACTGCGACAGCCCGAATGCGACGACGGGGTTGACGCGGATGATCTCGACCACGAACCGCTCCATGCCGGCGAAGACGAAGTACAGCGACACGAGCCAGCCTGCGCGGAAGGGGTGCTTCCGAAGCGCCCACAGCACGGCTGCGAGGACGGCGCAGATCGCGAGTTCGTAAAGCATCGTCGGGTAGACACCCGTCGGGTCCGCGATCGGGCAGACCTCGCCGCGGACGGCCTGGTTGAACAGGACCGGGTCGATCGGCGTCTGGTCCGGCCCGACGAGGTTGCGCGGAAATGTCTCGGACCACAGGAAGCCTGGAATGAAGGCCGGCTTGTTCGCCAGCGTCGAGCAGACGCCCCAGTCGCCGTCGCCGGCGAGATAGCACCCGACGCGGCCAAGGCCGTAGGCGAGCATCAGGCCGGGCGCAATGGCGTCGAACAGGCGCAGGACAGGAATGCCTTTGCGGCGGGCGTAGATCGCGAACGCAATCGTCGCGCAGATGAGGCCGCCGTAGAACGTCAGGCCGGATGTGGCGAAGAGCATCCCGAACGGGTCGGCCGTGAACTCGTCCCAGTAGTCGAAAATGTGGAACAGCTTGGAGCCGAGAATGCCAAAAAAGGCCGCCATGCCCATCAGCGTCCAGATGAGGACAGACGGGCTCGCGTCGACGGTCCGCTCGCGGCCCTTCGCGTCGGTCTCCTTCGTCCGGACAGGCGGAACGAGGCGGCCGGCGTACATCCGGTCCAGCTCAACGCGCGTCATGGCCGTCGCCGTCAGGATCGCCACGGCGACCATGAGGCCGAACGTGTAGAGCGGGACCGGGAAGTCGAACCCGAACAGGTCGCGCGTGAGGTCGCTGAGGCGAGGATACATGAGACGGGGGCGGGCGGCGGAGAGAACGTACGGAGCAGAGTCAGCGCGCAGCGGTCAGGCTCGGCGCCCGTCGAGGAGGTACGCGGCGAGACGGACGAGCTGAACGGCCTCCTGCTGCGATGCTGCAAGGTCGCGGACGGTCACAGGCTCGTCGGAAGGATCATTGCCATCGACGAAGACGGCGAAGCGCGCGCCGGACCGGTCGGCGGCCTTCATCTGGGCCTTCATCGACCGGTTGACGAGGGCCGTGTCGACCCGGACCTCGGCGTCGCGGAGCCGCTGAGCGAGGCGGACCGCAGCCCGCCCTTCTGCCGATCCGGTCGAGACGATGAAGACGTCCGGGCGCGGCGCCTCGGGAAGGACAACGCTCTGGGCGGCGAGGGCGAGGAAAAGGCGCTCGATGCCGGCCGCGAACCCGACGGCCGGGACGGGTTGCTTAGACCCGACCGCCTCGGCGAGCCCGTCGTACCGGCCGCCCGCACCGAGCGCACTCTGCGCGCCAAGGGCGTCGGACTCCAATTCGAAAACCGTCCGCGTGTAATAGTCCAGCCCGCGCACGAGGGCCGGGTCTTCGACGTACGGGACACCGAGAATGTCGAGGAGCGCCTTCACCTCGGCGTAGTGATCGGCCGCCTCGGGTCCGACAAAGTCGGGCAGGCGCGGGGCGCCGTCGAGGAGCGCGCGCTCGGCCGGGTCCTTGGTGTCGAGGATGCGAAGCGGGTTGGCGTCGAGGCGCGCGCGGCTCGTCTCCGAGAGGCCCGCGGCGTGCGGGGCGAGGTGCTCGCGGAGGGCGTCGCGGTAGCGGGGCCGGTCGGCGGCGTCGCCGAGGGTGTTGAGGCGCAGCCGCGTGCCGGTCACGCCGAAGGAGGCGTAGACGGCCCGCATGCAGGCAATCGTCTCGGCGTCAGCGCGGGCGTCGGACGTGCCGAGCAGCTCCGTCCCGAACTGGTGGAACTGCCGGAAGCGGCCCTTTTGCGGGCGCTCGGCGCGGAAGCACGGCCCGATGTAGTACAGCCGCTGCGGACTCTTCTGGCCGAGGAGCCCGTGCTGGAGGACGGCCCGCATGACGGGCGCCGTCACCTCGGGCCGCAGGACGTACGTCTCACGCGTCCGCTCGACGGTGAACATCTCCTTGCTCACGATGTCCGTCGTCGCCCCGACGCCGCGCGCGACAAGCTCGACGGGCTCCAGAACGGGCGTGCGGATCTCGTCGAAGGCGTAACGCGCCATTACCCCGCGGACCGTCGCCTCGACGTGGCGCCACGCGGCCGAGCCGGCGACGGGCGCGCCACCGCTCTCGTAGGCGTCGGGGAGAACGTCGAAGGTGCCGCGGATGGACTGAAACATCGAGACGGGATCTGGAAGTGTGGAGTGGGCTGCCGGAGCGGAGCTAGCCCATCGCTGTTTCGGCGTGCGCGAGGACCGTGCAGAACGCATCGGCATCGGGCGCGGCGAGAAACGCCTCGCGGACGCCCGGGCGGACGAGCAGGCGCGAGATGCGGCTCAGCAGGCGCACGTGCGCGCCCGGGTCGCCGTCGGGCGAGGCGATGAGGAGCGCGAGGCGGACGGGTGCACCGTCGAGCGCGTCGTAGTCGACCGGCCTGGCGAGCGTGACGAGGGCCGCGACGGTTTCCGTAACGGCGGTGCTGCGGGCGTGCGGGAGCGCGAGCCCGTCGCCGACGCCTGTCGAGAGCGTCTCCTCGCGCGCCTGGATGTCGGCGAGCAGGCGCGGGGCGTCCGTGACGGCCGGTGCCGTTGCGGCGAGGTCGACGAGCCGGCGCAGCAGGTCCGCCTTCGTCTGGACGGCGAGGCCGACGGCGACGCGCTCCGGAGCGAGCAGAGACGTGAGAAGGCGGTCGACGGGCATAAGGTCGGGGTTCATCCGCCGCGGCGCGGATGGCCTCGCAAGATACCGGGCCGACAGAACCCGCTAGGGCCGCCGCCGGAGGCAGTTCGGCACGGCGCCCGCGGTGCGTGGCGCGCCCGAGGCGGGTGTAGCACTGGCTGTGCTTGCCCATGCACGGGGCCAGGAATGGCGAGACCGCTCGGTGCGCGCAGGCGTCGTTTGCTCCGTCTCAGAACCCCACGAGGGCGTGGGGTACGCGTCGGCACGCCTCTACCTTCAACCCGCCCTCCCCCACCGCCGTGACCGTTCTCGGAATCGAAACCGCGACCGACGTGTGCTCGGTCGGCGTCGTACGCGACGGCGCCATCCTGGCGGCGGCGCACGTCGCCGTGCCACGGTCGCACGCGACGCGGCTGGCGCTGTTGGTGCAGGAAGCCCTCGCGCACGCACGCCTCGCCGCGACCGACCTCGACGGTGTCGCCGTGTCGGCGGGTCCGGGATCCTACACAGGCCTGCGGATCGGGGCGAGCCTCGCCCGGGGGCTGTGCCTCGCGACGGGTGCGCGCCTTCTCGCCGTGCCGACGATGGAAGCGTTGGCCGCCGAGGCAGACCCGCTCGTCCACGCAGGCGAAGCGCTTGTCGTCGCGCTTCCGTCTCGGCGGGGTGAGGCGTACCTCTACGTTGCAGGCCGCGGCGCCCCCGAAGCCGTCGCGTTCGCCGACGCGGCGGCGTGGGTGGCCACCCGGGTGCCCGGCGGCGTGCCCATCGCGGTGTGCGGCCCGGCCGCCGAGGCGGTCCTCGACACGCTGCCGGTGGCCCGCGTGCTCGACGTCGTTCCCTCGGGTGCCCGCATCGCCCGGATGGGCTCCGCCGTCGCCGACGCTGGCGGCGACGCGTTCGAGCCGGCCTACATCGGAACGTTCGCGACTCCGCCCGTCACACAGCGGTAACGCGCGGCCGACGTCGCCGGCGGGGCGGTATCTTGGCGGCCCATCCGCCCCCGCTCCCCCATGGCGTGGTTCACGCGCAAGTCGGCCGGCATCCAGACCGACCGCAGCGAGCAGAACGAGGTCCCCGAGGGCTACTGGACAAAGTGCCCCTCCTGTGACACGATCACGAGCCAGAAGGACCTCGCGGACAATGCCCTCGTGTGCCCGAAGTGCGGGCACCACTTCCAGATGTCTGGCCTAGGCTACCTGGACCTCCTCTTCGGTGAGGGCAACTACACGCGCCACGACGCCAACCTGCACTCGCTCGATCCGCTCGAGTTCGCAGACCGAAAGGCGTACACGGACCGGATCCGGGCCGCTGAGACGGCCACGGGCCTCAACGACGCCGTCGTCTCGGGCACGGGCCAGCTCGGCGCGCACGGCCTGTCGGTCGCGGCGATGGACTTTTCGTTCGTGGGCGGATCGATGGGGTCGGTCGTGGGCGAGATCGTCACGCGCGCGATCCGTCGGGCGGCGGACGAGGACATGGCCTGCCTTGTGGTCTCGCAGACCGGCGGCGCGCGCATGATGGAGGGCGCGCTCTCGCTGATGCAGATGGCCAAGACGAGCGCCAACCTCGCCGTCCTCGCCGAGAAAGGCCTGCCATTCGTCTCCCTCATGACGCACCCGACGACGGGCGGCGTCACGGCCAGCTTCGCGATGCTCGGCGACCTCAACCTCGCCGAGCCAGGCGCCCTCATCGGCTTCGCCGGCCCGCGCGTCATCCGCGAGACGATCGGCCGCGACCTGCCCAAGGGCTTCCAGACGGCCGAGTTTCTCGTCGAGCGTGGCTTCGTGGATCGCATCGTGCCGCGGACCGAACTCCGGTCCTCACTGTCGCACGTTCTCGACCTGCTCATGGGTGACGCCGCCGACCCAATCCGCGAGCTTGAGCCCGTTCACGCCGCAGACGGATCGGCTGACTAGGCGCTACTGAGCCAGCGGAGCGACGAGGCCTTCCTTGCGGTGGAAACGTCTCGGTGAAGCATTCTCGTAACGTGACTCAGTCGGAACGCAGGCTCACCCTGTCTCAGCACATCGAATCTTAGGGGCTCGCCAGAAAGTCGGACGGTTAGGGATGGGCGCCGGCTCCACGTGACGACGTATTGGGTGGACCGTCCTCCTCGGGACCAGACACCTGGTGGGCCACCTCGCTGCGAAGAAATCCCGCGCGGTCCAGCAGGAATAGCAATGCCGGCACCGTCAGGGGAAGGGTATCGTTGAGGACCGCCTGCGCAATGCGGTGAACGACGAAGCCGTAGGCGACGCCGTGGGTGCCGGCTGAGAAGCAGGCCGTCGTCACGACGCCTTCGGCCAGCGCCGTCGCGGCAAGCGCAAGCCACCAGCGGCGGCGCGGATAGAGCATCGCGAGCACGAGCACGCCCAGCATTGGGCGGTCGCCGAGCGGGGTCTTGTAAAGCGCCTCGTCGGCCAGACTCCGTTCGTCCACGCCCGGCCCAGACGCGAGCACGACCGTCCGGTCTGCGTCCAGGCGGATGCGCCCGCTCATAACCTCGGCGCCCGAGGCGAACAGGGGCACGGCAACGTGCTCGAGAAACAGCACCCGGGCAGGTCGCACAGCGGTCCAGTAGGCCGCCACGACGAGCCCGACGAGCGCGAGCCGGTGCACCAACGGGCTCATGCTGGTACGGCAGAGGGGCGGATCGTCGGTGGAGGCGCCGCCGGCGGGTCCGCACGCGGCGCAGCGCTTCCGCCGACGCGCGCCCAGAGCATCCACAGACCGAACACGACCCCGTAGAACAGCAGCAACCCCCCGCTGCCGTGGCCGACGTCGAAGGCATCGCGCGAGCGCGTAAGCAGCCCGAGCAGAGCGGCGCAACGGACGATGTTTGTAAGCACGATCACGCCTAGGCCGAGCGGGATGAACCACGCGCGGCGGCTCCACCGTCCAGGAAACGCGAGCACGAAGCCGACGAACAGGCTCAACACCGACAGCCCGTTGCACGCCGCAACCAGTCGGATACCGGCATCGCCGATCCAGACTTGCGTCGCGTCGCGCACAACTGCGGGGTAGCCTAGCAGCCCGAGCAGGCCTGCCGTCCAGGACGCGACGTGCCCCGAGAGCCATGCGTCGACGCGTCCGTCGGGCAGCAGCCACAGGTCGTAGATGCCGTACCAGAGAGCGTAACATGCGCCAATGATGGCGACAAAGCGGAGTAAGCGGGGGTCGTGCATCGGGCGCTCA
>DASVSE010000582.1:0-2533 GCA_036388235.1 Rubricoccaceae bacterium
GTCCTCTCGGACGTGCCGGCGTGGGGCGCGCTCTTTCCCAACGTCGCGCGCATTGAGCCGCTCCCCGAGCGCGACGCGTTCGTGTGGACGATGGTGCCCATCGGGCCGCCCGGCGTGGCCGTGCAGACCGTCTACGCCTGCCGCTACACGGTCGATGCCGCCGCCCGGACCGTCGCGTGGACGCCCATCGACGGCGTCGGCAACGCGCGGTTTGCCGGCCGCGTCGCCCTGAGCCCGCGGGCCGACGGCGGGACCGACGCGCACCTCGTCCTCGACGCTGTTCTGTCCGTTCCGGCCCCGGCGCTGCTGCGGCCGCTCGTCGTCGCCGCCGTCACCCACGAGTTCGGTCGCGTGCTGGATACGTTCGCCAGCCGCCTCGAAGCCCTCTAGGCCGGTCCGTCGCCCGCTCGCCCGTCGGCGCGGGCGTCGACGGCGGCTTTCTGCCGGACCAGGTCGAGGTACGACGCGACGGTGTAGCGGTCGCCATAGATCGCCTTCATCTTATCCCAGCGGAGCTTGCACGCCATCGCGAAGGCCGTGTCCTCGCCGTAGCGCGCGATCGAGAACGACGTTCCGCGCGCGACGCCCGGCTCGGGGTTCCACGAGACGGCATAGACCTCGTGCCGCACGCCCCGGCGGTCCTGCTTGAACGTCCGCGAGATGCCGACGACGCCCGTCGAGTTGCTGCGGTTGCGGCGGATGAGGCGCCGCTGCGCGGGCTTGGCCGGGAGCGCTGCGACCTCGTCGAGCAGGCTCTGGCGGTACGCCTCGGCGGCCTCGAACGCCGCCTCGCGCGAGCCGTGCTTGCGGTCCGAGAAGAGGCGCGAGAACGTTTTGCCGTGACGGTAGACGCGGACCTGCCAGCCGTGCGTGGAGTCCGAGTCGATCCGGATGATCCCTTTGGAGCGGGGCATATCAGGCGATTCGGCTGCGAGTGAGTGAAAGGTAATTCCTTGTTTTCCAGTTCGAAACCCTCGGTGCCCCGAGACGGGTTCCCGGTCGATATCCTCAGAGCGAGCGGCCCTTCCAGCCGATGCGTGGCCACAGCACGAGCGCGACCGGGAGCGTGACGAGGTACGCGAACAGGAATGCCTCCAGCCCGAGCACGTCGGCCCACCGGACTCGCCCGCCGACTCGGCGCAGGACGGCCGTGAGCAGAAGGCCATCGGCAAGCGTCTTGGCGGCGACGCACGCGAGCGTGACCCCCGGGGCGAGGACGAGGCCCACGAGCGGCAGCACATGCACGAGCCACAGGCCGACGTAGGCCGCGACGACGGGCAGGCCGCCGGCGAGGCCTCCGCGCGCCCAGCGCCGCCGCTGCCGGTATGCCGCCGCGAACCCGTCGACGGGCAGCGTCCAGACGGTCGTCGGGGCGCCGACGGGGAAGCGGACGCGCGCCTGCGTCCGCTCGGCGACGGCCCGGACGAGCGTAAAGTCCTCGGTGACGGAGAACGGCAGGGCCGGGTACCCCCCGATGGCGTCGTAGGTCGCGCGGCGGACGGCCATGTTGTTGCCCATGCCCGTCGCCGGGACGCCCGCCTCGGCGAGCGCGCTGACGGCCCCGATGAGGAGCGTCCAGTCCAGCGCCTGCACGCGGTCGAAGGCGTGGCCGGGCCGTGGGTCGATGCGCGCGAAGCCGCACACGAGGCCCACGGCGGGGTCGGCGAAGGGCGCGGCCGTCGCGCGGGCCCAGAGCGGCGGGGCCGCGCAGTCGGCGTCGGTGACGAGGACGATCTCGGCGCGCGTCGTCTCGATGGCCGTGTGGAGCGCGTGCGCCTTGCCGTGAAGCCGGCCGACAGCCTCCGGGACGCGGACGAGACGCAGTCGAGGCCCACCGGGCGGGTCGTCGCGCTCGGGACGCCCGCTGTCGGGCCGCCCGGCGTGGGGCGCCGCGTCGTCGGCATTGCTGCCTGCGAGGGCGAGCGGGCGCAGGATTCGCGACTGCACGATGGCGCCGGTCCGGTCCGTCGAGCCGTCGTCGGCGACGACGATTTCGAGGCGGTCCGCGGGGTAGTCCTGCGCGAGCAGGGCGTCGAGGCAGCGCCCGATGCACGCCTCCTCGTCGCGCGCGGCAACGACGATGGCGAGGGTCGGCAGGCGGTCGTCGGGGAGCGGCGGCGCGAGGACGGGCGTCCTCGACGTCCGCCACGCGAGCGCGGCCGCGAACGCCGTGTACCCGCCGAGGGTGGCGACGAGCAGGGGGACGAAGGCGTCGAGCGCGGTCACGGGCGAGTGTCGGGCAGGGCGCCGGCGGGGGGGAGGGCGGGAAAGCGCCACCCGGCTGCGGCGAGGCGCGGCAGGGCGAGGCGGAGCGCGGCGGCAGCGCGAGCGGCCGGAGGGCCGTCGTGCAGCACGACGATGCCGCCCGGCCGGGCGGCACGCACGAGACGCTCGGCAAGGACGGCGGCCCCGGCGGAAGGTAGGTAGTCGCCCGGCATCGCGTCCCACAGCACGAGCCGCCGCGGCGCCGTGGCGCTCGCTGCCCTGCCGCCGTGCACCCAGCGGACGAGGCCCGGCGTGACGCGGCCGTAGG